>JAEELH010000090.1 GCA_016288825.1 Lachnospiraceae bacterium
CAAATTCCTGTCCGAATCCGTGCGCATCCTCGCGGAGCGTTTAACTCAGTCGGAGCTTGTACCCCGACTGAGTATAGTTTGTCATAACCCCCACCTACGCTAACGCTTAGAGGTGGGGGATTTCTCCGACTGAGTTAAAACTGGGGCTCTGAGCCGGCGTCGATGGCTTCGATGCACTCAACAAAGGTATCAGAATCTATTGAAGAAACATAAGCTATGCCAAGATCGCCCATGTCAAGTTTGTATCCACCCTCAGTAGCCTCAACCGAAAAGCCAAGCTGTGTTCCATTGCTTTCATCGGAAATGCCAATAGTTCCGGCTTCATCCATCTGGACTGCTCCAACCCATGATCCACTCTCGCCGGAGTCCTTATCATAAACAGCTACACATCCAAAATCAGCATCATCATTGAAGCCAAGGAACATGCAAGTTACGCCATCATCTGCCATTCCTGCATAGCAATCTGTAAGTGAAGAAAGTGAGGTGTTTCCTGAGCCCTCATCTGCATCTGCGGATTCTTCTGTAGCCGGTGCTGATGAACCCTCATCATCTCCGCAAGCGGTAAACACGCAAAGTGACATTGCGCAAACCATCATCATTGCCAGAATTTTCTTTTTCATTGTTTTTCTCCTCTTTAAAAATAAATTTGTAAGTTACATCCTAGATATTTTATACATATAATATTACATGTCAATAGGGTTGGGACGAATGTCGCAAAATCTGGGACGAATGACAATGTTGTAAAATTGATCCTTCGAAGTTACAAGAACATCAATGGTGAAAAGGTCTGGTCAAACGCTAAGACTTGGTAAAATAAGGCAGGACTCAAGGTCCTGCCCTTTTTTATCTAAAATTTCGGCAAATTTCTGAGTTCCGGTCCATTAGCCCCCATCACCCATACCTTATCAAAATCAAATCCTGCAAAAGTACTCTGATCAGTAAGCTCAGCATCACTGATGCCCTTTGTTCCGGGAACCTCTACCGGATTACCTATCCAGTTGAATCCATTAGACTTTGATGTCAGATAATATGCATTTTTGTACTCCGGAAGCATTCCGTTAGCCGCACTGTTTTCGCCCACGGTAAACCCATGCAACCCAACATCTACATTACCGGTGGTAAGGACTCGCTCGACTATGGAACCGCTCTGACCGCCTATTCCCGCTCCTCCGCCTAAGCTGGAGCCGGGGGCAATAACCGTACCCGTATTCAGGCAATCTCTTACCTCGCCATTGCCCCATGAGTAAATACCTCCAGCATAAACAAATGAAGTACTGTCCTTTATCTGGATGTTACCGGAAAACTGGCTCTCGATTATCTTTCCATTATTACCTGAATAGCCATAGTTCTCAGCCACAAGTCCACCGACACAGATCCAATTGCCTGCATTGTTTGACTCCCTTACAGTGATTTTTACATCACTGACACAATTCTTGATCACACCATTATGGCCCTCATTCATCTCTACAAGGCCCGCAATATTGTGATCGGTCATATGATTAGGAGTTCCGTCTGATAACTTGTAGTTAACCTCCTTGTCAAGATTAACCGTGATACTTCCCGTTGCCTTGCAGTTCTCTAGTGTTCCTGAATTATAAATGATCGGCGCAAGTCCGCCATACGTCTGGTTATAAGCATATTCCGACCAGATCTTGGTGGCTGCATCATTTTTCGAAACGGTGCAGTTCATATTTACATCGAAAACAACATTCTTTACTACACCGCCGATATTATGGAAAATAGGTGTGTCCGATTTGATACTATATCCCTTACCATCCAGATAGATGCCTGTAAAGACGTCACTGCCATACTGACCTGGATTCTTAGCCACACCCTTGCCGGTCATATCAATATCATTGGCAAGATAATACTGCCATCTGTGATACTCGTAGCTGCTGCCACGGATATTGCAAAGATCGGCCGCGGTCTTGATGGCAATCTTGGAACTTCCCTTGATCTTGATCTTTTTGAAACTCAGGTAATCGGAATAATATCCATTTACCGGTTTCTTGTACTGGATGCTGATACTTACACCGTAAGTAATATCCCCGGACGACCTCTTCGGAGTGATGACCAGTTTATTCTTCCCCTTTTTCTTGATGGTCATCCATTCTTTCCAGTCATTATTTATCGTTATGCTTTTAACGTTGGATGTCTTAAGGTTTTTGATAGTGATCGTTTGAGCCTTGGCTGTCGGCGAAGCAAAAGTCACCGTCGATTTGGAAAGCTTTGGTTTGGATGCCGCCTCGGTTTGTAGTGGCCCAACAAGTCCGATTACAGACAAGGCTAGTGCAGCTGATAAAGCCCATGTTCCAACACGTTTTACCATCTTTCTCATATTCATTTCCCCCTTGTTTAAGTCAACTACAAATAGGTGCTATATTGCCTATTATGACATCCCTGTTCATGAAACGCAATATAAAGTCAAGACTCGCTCGCGAGTCTTGCGCGCCGGATTCGGGTCTGCTTCAGCAGACAAATTCCTGTCCGAATCCGTGCGCATCCTCGCGGAGCGCTTAACTCAGTCGGAGCTTGTACCCCGACTGAGTATAGTTTGTCATAACCCCCACCTACGCTAACGCTTAGAGGTGGGGGATTTCTCCGACTGAGTTAAAAATACGCGAAAGCTTAGGGTAACGCCAACATCTTGTATTTGTTTTTGCCTGCTTTCTATAATATACTTTATGTCGCAACTCATGTAGGAATTCACAAAAATAAATAGGCAGGAATAATATGATGAAACGTTTTATAAAAAATACACTTAGTACATTTCTACTGCTACTTCTCATAGTCGCCTTGGTTCCGGCCGTCAAAACCGAAGCCGCCAAAGCCATTAAAGTCAAGATCTCGTACAAAAGTACCGGTGATAAGCAGTACGCCTTGATCAAAGGAATTTCATCTTCAGGGAAGACCGTATGGACATATAAAACCTCGAAGCAGGACATGTCTGCCGGAACAAGCTCGGACTTTATTACAAAAGGGAATAATGTCTATGTGATTGACTTTGATCGTTTTGTTCGTCTTCGTAAAAGCGATGGCAATGTTCTCGCAAAAAAGAAATTCACTAAAGACGGACTTATGCCTATCCATATGGCTGTGGACGACATCGGCAATACCTACGCCATAAACCACTTTGGCAACATTCTGTATTCCATCGCCAAAAACGGAAAACTGAATTGGAAGTCTAAGGTTAAGGGAATGGGCAATGCCTTTTGTCTTGTTATGGACCTGAAAGTATCCGGGGACGTAGTAAATGTTGAGTATAACTACGGAGATTATTACGAAGAACTGAATGTTATAAACAGCTTTGACGTAAAAACCGGCAAAGAAACAGATCTTGTAAATGCGCCAAAAAAGTTCAACGTTGAAAAAGATTCCAGTGAATCTGTGAAAGTTGACTGGAGTGAGGCTGCCGGTGCAGATGGCTACCGGGTTTTATTGGCTTGGAACGGCGATGAATACGAAAATCTTGTAGAATGTGATGTTGTAAAACAGGGCGAAAGCTATGTGATCAGTTACACCGATAACATCAAGAATAAAGAGACTTTAGAAACAAAAGAATACAAGGGAGAAACCGTGACTTCTTCGGATCTCTGCGTCACCTATTCCATCGGTACTGATTACTACCTTGAAAAAGTGATCCTTAGAAGCTATAAGATCGTTGATGGTGAAAAGGTCTGGTCAAACGCAAAGACCTGGTCAAATAAGCAATAATATAAGGGCCCACGGAAGCGGGCCCAACACAAAAAGGGACATATCAAATGTGGTATTCGATATATCAATACTATTATGGCCATAAATTATTTAGATATCAAATAAAGAATTCGCATAATTGCATAAATTTTTTTTATATGCTATCCTCATTAAGATACATTTACTAAAACGGAGGATAAGATGAGAACTGAGCAGATCATTCTTGCATTAAATATTGCCCGCGAAAAATCCATATCTAAAGCAGCTGAGACCATGTTCATATCTCAGCCCAATGCCAGCAGTATGTTAAAGGTACTGGAATCCGAACTGGGGTATAAATTATTTGACCGAACCGGTGGTGTTATCATTCTCACAGATGAAGGGAAAGAATTCATTGAGTATGCCCGTTCTATAGAACACTCGCTTCAGGGAATTTCTCAGATCAGTAAACCTATTAAGCACTACGCTTTTCATATCCTATCCATAAAATACGATGCATCCAAACGTGCCTTTGCAGAATTATGTAAAAAATATCATTCCGATAAATACTCTATACAGCTTAGTTATCAGATCATCACAAAATCCGAGGATGCCATCCGTATGGTAAAAAACGGACACAGCGATATAGCCATTGGCATGTGTAGCAAATCCTTATATGAAGCTGCTGTCAGAAATGCGAAAGTCAGAAATTTGGAAGCTGACTATATCGGACAAACACATCTGGAAATTACCTGTAACAAGGATCACCCCATCATCAGAGGGAACAAGATCAATTACAAAATATTGGGTGAGTATACCGGCATAGCAAGTGCGTCTATTTCAGTGATCGAGAACTACCTCCCACAGTTTCTGGCCAATCAAGGGGCCGATGTCGGGAACACTATTGCCATGGAAGCCGGAGATCTAAGGCTTCAACTTCTTAAAGATATAAACGGGTATATGCTGAGCATTCCTGTTCCTGCGGAAAGAAAAACTGCTTTCGGACTGAAATCGGTACCACTCAAGGATGCCGATCTGGCGATCTTTGCCATGTACAGAAAGGATTCGCAAAACGAAGAACTGATCCGGGAGTATGTTAAAGAGTGTAAAAGACAAGTGGATAAGTAATTGCTAATCTCCAAAAGTGTAGAATTCTACATTTTTGGAGATTACTTTTTTGGATCAAGGACGGTATCCGCCACCTCATTATTGAGGGGACCATACCTCATATCGTAACTATGCATTCATAAGACTGAACAGCAAGGCTACTCACACCCTTGCTGCTCTGAAGGAGTTCGGAGTGATCGGAAGCGGAAAAGAACCGCATCCCATGAACACTTCAAATTGATAGTTTATGGCGTCCATCTGGCACTGGCACCACAAGGAAGAACCAATCCATTATCGGTCACGCGAAGCCCTATCTCAGTGGCTTCTGTGTGACCACCCCTCCTCTTAAGCGCAGTGGATATCATGTATGACATGACTGAGGGTGCCAGACCCGTAGTATAAGAATTGACAAGGAAGAAAAGCGGATCATCCGAAAGCAGGGTGACCGCTTTTTCTATTAAGGGAAATACACTGCTCTCGATCTTCCAGGTCTCACCCTTGGGACCTCTGCCGTATGAGGGAGGATCCATAAGGATACCGTCATAGGTATTACCGCGCCTTATCTCACGCTCTACAAACTTCACGCAGTCATCCACCAGATATCTGATGGGCGCATCAGCCAGACCGCTGGCTGCAGCATTTTCCTTTGCCCAGGTAGTCATACCTTTGGAAGCATCCACATGAGTTACTGCTGCACCTGCCTTGGCTGCTGCCACAGTTGCTCCGCCTGTATATGCAAAAAGATTGAGGACCTTGATCTGTCTGGAAGGATCAGCTTTTTTTGCATCGGAAATAAGCCCGGAAAACCAGTCCCAGTTAACGGCCTGCTCAGGAAAAAGCCCGGTATGCTTAAATGAAAAAGGCTTGAGACGGAAGGTCAGCTCTCCTGCCGCCAGAGGGTAATTTATCTCCCACTCCTCAGGAAGGTCAAAAAACTCCCATTCTCCGCCGCCCTTATTGCTTCTGTGATAATGAGCATTGGGGCGCTTCCATCCCTTGAGGGTCTTGGGTGTATTCCAAATAACCTGCGGATCCGGGCGCACAAGGATGTAATCACCCCACCGCTCCAACTTCTCTCCTGCCGAGCAATCTATAACTTCATAATCCTTCCAATTGTCTGCAACTAACATGTATAACTTGTCCTCTTTCCCTTAATTGAATATCGCATCGCGTGGCACTTGTTGCGATGACGCATTGCGTGGTTTATTGTTGTAACAGCATCAAACGATATGATACCCGTAGCGACCCTCGTTTGTGGTCGTTACTTAGATGGCACGCAGTGGCATCTTATGTAACGTGACCAACAAACAAGGAGCGAAAGCGCGTCGCCAAGGGTACCATATCTTTTGATGCGTCTCGGCAATCCTAAACTAGCGCATCGCCAAGGGTACCACACCATATGATGCGTTCCGGTAATACTAATACAACCCGAGCGCCTCATCAAGAAGCGCCACCAACCTGGCCTGATCCACGTCCGCCAGTGCTCTCCTGATATCCTCAAACGCTCCTTCATACTCATCCGGCACCCTATAGTCCCTTACCTGAGCCATTACCATATCCGCACTGTCAAAATCAAAGGCATTCGCAAACTCTCGCATTGCGTGCAGCGCTTCCCGAAGGTCATCACCTGAGATCTCAGGCCTCATGTCCTTATCCGCCCGATCTGAAAAGACCGGAGTCAGCTTATCAAAATAACTTCTATAGTCCTTGATAAGACCGGGAGTATTTTCATCAATAACAGCTACTGAATCCCTGTCACCGTTTTCCGCAGACTTTGCCGCTTCCTCAAGTGACAGTGCCAGTTCGGAAAGGGCTGTGGCACCGATAAGCCTAGATGAACTCTTAAGCGCATGTACAAGTATACCATAATTATGGTAATCCTGCTCCTTCCAATATCTTTCAATATCGGATGACTTGGCCGGGATAGCCTCCACATAGTCGTGGAGAACCGTTGCCAAAAGCTCATCGTTTCCTGTATTCATGATAGCCGTGTCATAATCGATACATGTGATATCTCTAAGGAAGGCGTACTCATCCGAGCCATCTGAGCGCAGTTCCATCGCCTCTGAGTCAACTGTACCCGGTACCTGTGGCTCATGAGGCACCATTGGCTTGTGGTCATCAGGAGGCAGTACCTTTTCTTCGGGAAGATACTGCATGATCATAGCTTCAAAGCGCTTACTGTCAATGGGCTTGGTCAGATAATCATCGAAACCGGCCTCCATATAGGTGGACCTTGCACCTGATACAGCATTGGCCGTAAGAGCGATAACCGGTGCGTCCTTGCATTTATTATCCTCAAGCTCCCTCATAGCCTTGAGCGTTTCAATACCATCCATACCGGGCATCATATGATCAAGGAAAATGATATCGTATTCCTTTTCTGAAACCATCCTGAGGGCCGCCTGACCGGAATCGGCCGTATCAACTCCTACAAGCGTTTCTTTGATAAGGCCTGCTGCCACCGTAAGGTTAAGCTTGGTATCGTCAACCACAAGTATCCTGGCATCCGGTGCAATAAAGCTTTCCTGATACTTTTCAATGGATGCTCTGGCCCTCTCGTAACTCTCCGAGAAGGCTCCGATAGGCTCCCATTTAACGACTCTCTGTTCCAATCTGAAGTGGAAGTCAGATCCCTCACCATAGGTAGATTTCACCTCAAGAGAGCTTCCCATAAGATCCAAAAGCTGCTTAACGATATTCATGCCCAGGCCGGTACCCTCCACGTAACGGTTGCGCTTCTCATCAAGGCGCGCAAAGGGCGTATACAGCTTTTCCAGATCATCCGACTTGATACCTATACCCGTATCAACAACGTGAACCTCCAGGGTGATATGCTCGTCATCCTTTTTCTCATAAGACATATCAAGTGTAACCGAACCCTTTTCGGTATACTTTACGCCATTGGAAAGGATATTAAGGATGACCTGCTTGATTCTAACCTCATCTCCTGCCAGCAAATGCGGTATGTTTTCATCTACTTTAACCTCAAAAGCAAGACCCTTTTCATCTGCTTTGGTCTGGATCATGTTCACCAGATCATTTATCACTGAGGACAGTTCATACTCAACACTGATGATCTCCATCTTGCCGGCTTCCAGCTTGGAATTGTCTAAAATATCATTGATAAGGGACAAAAGTGACCGTCCTGCACTCTTGATGTCGATAGCGTAATCCCTGATGGTATTCTCACGGCTTTCGCGGATGATCATCTCGTCAAGGCCCAGTACCGCATTGATAGGCGTACGAAGCTCATGGGACATCTGGGAGAAAAACTGACTCTTTGCCTCAGCGGACGCCTGTGCTACTCTCAGATCCTCCTGCAGCTGCTGCTCCCTCTTAACTGATGCCACATAATCCACCACATTTTCGGCCATCTGGTCCATAGTCCCGTAGAGCATGCCGATCTCGTCATTGGTGATGATATCAAGATCGTGGATGGTATAAAGAGCACTGTCCTTTTCATCCTCCGGAGCATCGCAGAAATCCTTCATAGCCGTTGCCATACTGTCAATTGGCATTGCGATCTGACGCTTGGCTATATAAACGGAGATGATAACAAAGGGAATTGCTATATTAAGAAGCATCATTATCAGCTTGATATCAAAGGCCAGACCGGTCTTGTTCATAACAAATCTCCGACTGGAAGCTGCCCGCTCACTGCCGGAAAAATCTCTCTCATCCTTTGAAAGTGCATTATTTTGCTGCGATAAAAGCGTTTTTTCCTCCGAAGTGGTCGTATCTGAGTTATCTGAATCAGAAGTATCCGTTTCCGATGTATCAGAGGCAGATACATCCTCCGTATCACTTTCTACCAAACTGCTCCCAAAGGTACCTACTATATCATCAAAATAATTCTTCCTGCGCTCATTATCGTGGAACTCCTCGATAACGCTGTCAGCCACATCCGGGATCAGAGCGTTGGCAAAACCTGCCGCCGCAATCCCAAGGGCTAATGCCTCAAAAACTATAAGTCGGGTTATCTTTCTCTCCAGCCGTGACGGCATACGCTGTTGCTGTACCCTGGCTTCCACTTTTGGATCTTGGGAATAATAATCTCCCATAATAAGATATTTGCGGTACTTTTCCGGCAATCTTACGAGAACAAGCCTTATGATCCCTACTGCTATAATGATCTCCGGCAATTCCTCAAGAAAATCAAAAAGCGCAGTAAATCCGCCCAGGTCCTGAAAGCCTTTAGCTTCAGCCAGATGGACCAAAATGCTATACACATTTCCCAGTGTAAAGGTAAGCCCCGCCACAAGAAGAGCCGTCCTTCTAAACGAAAACAACGCCTTACGCTTTACCCTCTGGTACAGGATTATCTGAGCAAACAATATCACTGCCATCATGTACACATGACTTCCCAAAGTGAATATCTCAAATAAAAGTGACATGGCAAAGCCGATCATTCCCGGAACAAGGCCGAAAACTCCCATAAGAACCAGACACGGTATGGACGAAAACTCCATCTTCAAAAGAAGATCATTACTACCAAATGAAATATTCAAAAAATCGGTGTAATGAAAAAGGATATGGAAGCCGAAACATATGATGACACCCAGGGCAGCCGCCACAGTTCTGACAACATCATCTTTATGCATGAAGAAATAGAACATCTTCTTTTCGAGTCTGTTCATGCGAAGAGTTCTTGTACGGCGAGCCTCCTCCTTTGCCTTTTGTTTTAAGGCACGGTTCTCTTCTTCAACGATCTTTTTCATCTCTCGAAGATCAAGAGCCGGGTGTATCTCACCATCGCGGATACGTTTACAAAGCTCATCCCGCTCAGTCTTTTCTGAGTTGTTATTTGCGTTCTGAAGAAACTTTGGACGTTTCACGATCTGCATGTCGATTCTCCTTGATTTTGCGCTTGTTGATTGATGGTACAACTAGTCCCGATTTTGTGGATAAAGTGGATAATTCCGTTGATAACGATAAAATCGCCATTCTTTAACTAACTTATCCACCAAAAACTACCCTAAAATTGTGGATAACCGTGAAACATTGTCCTACATATCCACACAGTTTTCGTTTCACAAGGTTTCATATTTTCTGAATATTCTGAAGCAATTCACTATAATTATATTTCAACTATATGGTTTACCAATGGTATTATCGCAAACCAACATTAACTCAAACTTAAAAAAGGATGTTTCATCATTATATAGCAAAAGGGGCTTTAAAAAAAGCCCCTTAGTCATTTCCATATAAATATCAATACTCCGATAAGAACAGCTGCAGCAACGATATACACCCCTCCAATGAGAAATGTCGCGCCCAAGGCACCTCTGAAAGCTGCGCCCCTGCCCTCTTTTCCAAGGTCCGGAAGATCCGTAGGATAGCTGCTGTTCCCAGCCTCCATGGGCTTTGGAGCACTATCACTACCCGGAACCTTAATGCCTGTAAGAGGTCGGTCCTCCAGAAAGGTCATATCGGCAACTATCCTGCCGTCATCATCCTCGCGACGATCGTCCTTTCCCATCACTTAACCTCATGACAGGATACAAAGTGTCCCTTTTCGATCTCACGCTGGGCAGGAACCTCATTCCTACATCTCTCGGTAGCATAAGGACATCTGGTGTGGAACTTGCATCCGCTGGGCGGGTTAGCCGGTGAAGGAATGCTTCCCTCCAGAACCACACGGTTCATCTTGGCACCCGGATCCGGGATAGGAATTGCAGAAAACAGAGCCTTTGTATAAGGATGAAGAGGATGTCTGAAGATATCCTTTTTCCCACCGTACTCTACAAGATTGCCAAGGTACATAACACCAACGGAATCACTGATATGCTCTACAACCGACAGATCATGTGAAATAAACAGGTAAGAGAGCTTTCTCTCATCCTGGAGTTTGTTCAGAAGGTTGATGATCTGCGCCTGGATGGACACATCCAAAGCGGAAACAGGCTCATCACACACTACGAACTCCGGATCAAGCGCCAGCGCTCTGGCAATACAGATCCTCTGTCTCTGACCGCCTGAAAACTCATGAGGGTATCTTGCCTTGTGGAAAGGCTGAAGACCGCACTCATCCATGATCCTGTCAATATAGTCCTCATACTCGGAAGCAGGAACTATGCCATGCTCCCTTACCGCCTCTCCGATGATCTCACCGACGGGAAGTCTGGGAGAAAGGGATGAAAAGGGATCCTGGAAGATGATCTGCATCCTGGTACGAAGAGCCCTCATATCCTTGGGAGAAACATCATATACTTCCTGGCCGTCAAAAAGAACGCTTCCTCCGGTCTTTTCACCTGCCAGACGAAGGATAGTCCTTCCTGTAGTGGTCTTACCACAGCCTGACTCACCTACGAGTCCCATGGTAGTACCGCGCTTGAGGTTAAAGGTAACGCCGTCTACGGCCTTGACCTGGCCTATAACCCTGTTAAAATAACCACCCTTGATAGGGAAATACTTTTTGAGGTCTGAAACCTCAAGAATATTTTCTGATTCAGGCATCACCCTTCACCTCCTCTCCTGCGGCTGCCATACGGGCCGTCTGAAGGAGATTGGCATTGGCAGTACGCTCAGCCTCCTCCTTATGCTCCTCATAATATCTATAGCATGACACAACATGAGTGTCTGAAAGACGTATCTCGCAGGGATAATCTCCGTCGCAGCATGACATCTTCATCTCGCAACGGTCCCTGAAGTAGCAGTAATTAGGCATATTAACGGGATTGGGTACCTTGCCGGGGATGGAGTAAAGCTCACTCACTTCACGTCCTACAACAGGCTTGGATGCCATAAGTCCCAATGTATAGGGATGAGCCGGATGATAGAAGATATCCTCCGCAGTTCCCTTTTCAACTATACGCCCCGCATACATGACAACAACATAATCTGCCATCTCTGCAATAACACCCAGATCGTGGGTGATGAGCATGATGGACGCATTGATCTTGGACTTGAGGTCACGGAGCAGATCAAGGATCTGTGCCTGGATCGTAACATCAAGAGCCGTAGTAGGCTCGTCTGCAATAATAACACGGGGATGGCAGGCAAGAGCCATAGCAATGACCACGCGCTGCCTCATACCACCCGAAAGCTCGTGAGGATACATATTAGCCACACCCTCACTGTTGGCAATACCAACCAGCTCAAGAGCTTCGATGGTCTGACGTCTTATCTCCTCTTTACTTTTGCCCTTGCCCTCATGAAGAGCGATAACCTCATCTACCTGATCACCGATCTTGAATACGGGATTAAGGGAAGTCATGGGCTCCTGGAAGATCATAGACACTGCGTTACCCCTCAGATCCTGCATGATCTCCTGGGGTGTATTGGCAATATTATAAACCTTGCCACCGCGGTTAAGTCTGATCTCTCCGGATACTATCTGGCCCTGGGGCCTCTGAAGAAGCTGCATAAGGGACAGTGATGTAACTGACTTGCCGCAGCCCGACTCTCCTACGATACCCACGGTCTTACCGATGGGAACATCAAAAGTAACACCGTCTACAGACTTTACTACGCCTGCATCCGTGTAAAAATAGCTGTGGAGATCATCAAACTCCACCTCATTATTGGGATCACGCATCTGGGTTATGTACTCAGACTCCGGGACATTCTTGCGTTTTCTTTTCTTCTCGAACTCCTCAGTGATCTTTCTGTTTTCTTTAGAGATCCTTCTGGACTCTTTGGCGGTAAGATATCCCTCACCTTTTTTCCTAAACATGCCTAAAACTCCTATCTCTTCATTCGGGGATCAAATGCGTCCCTGAGACCATCACCTACAAAGTTGAATCCGAGAACTGCCACGAGAAGGCAGATACCTGCAGGGATCCATACGAACCAGTAATGGGTCATAACGAATGCATTATTAACGTCGTTGATAATGTTACCCCATGAAGCAAAGGGGAACTTGACAC
The DNA here is from genome assembly GCA_016288825.1 of Lachnospiraceae bacterium. GTDB lineage: Bacteria > Bacillota > Clostridia > Lachnospirales > Lachnospiraceae > Weimeria. The sequence goes on from JAEELH010000090.1 coordinate 12,651, forward strand.
CCAGACCAAGGAAGGAAAGGGTAGCCTCTGTAATAATGGTAGAACCAAGGCTCATTGTACATATAACGATGAGCTGGGGAATGACATTGGGAATAAGATGACGGAAAATACGTCTTCTAACGCTGACTCCCGTAGCCTCTGCTGCAGTCATAAACTCCTGCTCCCTGAGGGAAAGTATCTGACCGCGGACCATACGGGCAATACCCGGCCATCCCAAGAATCCCAGAATAAGCATCAGGTAAAGCATACGGATCTGAGGATCCAGTCTCATACCATCCATAGCCGCTCCCAAAATGATGATAAGAGGCAGCGACGGGATGCAGTAAAAGATATCAACTATACGCATGATAAGGTTATCGATCCAGCCTCCGAAGTATCCGGAAATACCGCCCAGGATAACTCCCAAAACTGTCTCGATGATAACAACGATGAAACCGATGATAAGTGATACGCGGCCACCGTACATAAGACGGGTAAGCATGTCCATACCATTGGTATCTGTACCCAGCCAATGCTTGGATGAAGGCTTGGCATAACTGTCATAAACATAGGTCTCCTTGCCCTGCTTGATGGAGTAGACCATGGCAGATGCATCATAAGAAACCTTGTAATGCTGCTCCTCGCCGTCGGCATCCGTAAAGTCCATCTCGTCATTGCCTGAATCGATCATGACCGATACAGCCTCTGCGAATTCTTTGGAGATCTTGACGCCGCTTTGAGCACTGGAAACTACAAGTCTTGTAATATAGCCTGCATCTCCCGCTGAAGATGTGATCTGTCCCGCATCATCGATAGAATAATCGTCACCCTCTGCGGAAAAACTGCTCTCTCCCGCAACATAGGCCTTGAGAGCTGCAAGCTTAACATCAAAGGACATATCTCCGGAAGGATTGACGATATCCTTGGATGCATAAGCTAAAAGGGTTGAACCGTCATAAATAGTATAAAGATCCTCACCCTCCTTAGTTATGGAATAGGTCACATCCTTGACTTCAAAGGAGTCAGCACCCTTGCCCTCTGCAAGGATGAACTTAGCCTGGAGCAGGGAAGAAAAATCCTGTCCCTCGGCATTAACATATCTGAAGTCCTTATTGATAGTAGCTGCTGCAAACTCCTTCTGCTGGTTCTCATAGTGATAGAACTGCTCATCCTGTCTGTAGGGGCTGATAAGTCCGCCTATGAAGGAAAACACAAACATGACAATGAGCATAACAAGACCAACAACAGCTATCTTGTTTCTGAAAAATCTCTTGGCAACCAGTGCGCCGGGAGAAAGTGTTTTGACACGTCGGTCATCATTGAGCGAGAATTCTTCGCCTGATGATACGGGCGGTGTAACGTCTGACATATCTTCCTCCTTTCTTAAGCGATCCTTACACGGGGATCTACCACCGCATAAAGGATATCGGACAACAGGTTACCGGCCAGTGTAAGAATGGCCATAAATGTAAGATAAAACATGGAAAAAGGAATATCTCCGGCTACCATAGCCTGGTAAGAAATATATCCTATTCCGGGGATCATAAACAGAGTCTCAGTAATGAGTGCTCCGGCAAAAAGTCCCGGCAGTGAACCACCTACGATGGTTACCAGCGGAATGAGTGTATTGCGGAATGCATGATGGTAAATAACCTTGTTCTCATCAAGTCCCTTGGCCCGAGCTGTACGGATGTAGTCCGCATTAAGTACCTCAAGCATATTGGTACGGGTATATCTCATAAGCGATCCGATGGAAACGATGACCAGGGTCACGATAGGCAGTACCAGATGGTTTGCCTTATCCAAAAACTGTCCCCATGCGGAAAGCTGCTCATAATCCCTGCCTACAAGACCGTAAAGATCAAACCATCCGAGACCTACGGAAAATGCAAGCTTCAGCAGCGTAGCAAAGAAGAATGTGGGAAGTGAGATACCGACCAGAGCTACTGCTGTGATGACATAGTCTGTTCTGGAATACTGCTTGGTGGCTGCAATAACTCCCAGAGGAATAGCGATGATAAGCTCCAGGAAAAATGCAACCGCACCCATTACAAAAGAAAGCCAGATAACATCTGCAAACTTCTGAACTACAGGAACCGTGTACTTCCAGCTGTCTCCGAAATTTCCTCTGATGGCATCGGAAAGCCAGCGAAGATAACCTGCTACAATACCCTTATCAAGACCGTACTGCTCGTTGAGCTGGTCCAGCCACTCACTGTAGGGTTTTGCACCCGGTGCCGCCGAAAGCTGCATGGCCATGTTTTCCACATAGGATGCCGGCAGACAACGCATAAGTGCATAGATGATAAATGTGACACACAAGAGAATAAATACCGAAAGTATAAGTCTCTTAATTATGAATCTGCGCATTGATGATTACCTCTTCTAATTTATTGAAATGGGCAAAAAAGCCCGTGTATGGCATCGGTTTAACGTGTTAAAGTACGATACCATACACAGGCACAAAGCCGCCCTTATGCCCCGGCGGCTTTGTGAATAATAATTATTTTGCTGCAAGAGTTTTGATACCGTCTGCCCATCCGAAGTAAGGTGTCATATCTGTAGGGATGGTATCAAGGTTAACTCTCTCTGTAGAGAATACATAAGCCTCGGATCTCTGATAGATCGGGATCTCAACGCCCCAGTCCATGATGATCTCCATAGCTGCCTTATAAAGGCCCTTGCGGTAGTTCTGATCTGTAGACTGACGAGCTGTAATGATCAGATCATCAAGATCCTCATCGTTGATCTTGTAGTAATTGGTTGAACCCTTGCTGTGATACAGCTGATACATATCGGGATCGGAACCTGACTGCCATGCTGCACACCACATCTCAGCTACACCTGTCTGATATGAGCTGTAAAGATCTGAAGCATTGGCAAGGTCGTTAACTGTAAGTGTAAGACCGATCTTTGCGAAAGCATCTGCAGCGTTCTTAAGAAGCAGGAATGAAGGATGATCTCCTGTACCGCCTCCGCCGATATTAACCTGGTACTCAAGCTTAGCGCCTGCAGGAGCTGCTGTAAGCTTGCCGCCCTCTACAGTATAGCCGGCCTTCTCGAAGTATCCGAGAGCTGCCTGAAGAGCCTCATCATACTTCTCGTCTCCGGTCTCGCCGCCCTGATAGATATCATTGCCGTCAACATCCTTGGAGTAAGCAAGCTGGTAACCGTCATCGGTAACCTGAGGAGCTGCCCAGGATGTATTGGAGATAGGATAGTTGATAACTGAAGCAGTGCTGCCGTAGTAAGAATCAATAGCCTCATCACGGTAAGCTGCGATAACAGTTCCGATAGCCTTACGAAGAGCCTTGGACTCCTCAGATGCGGGATCATCGCCAACCTTTACGTTGTCAGCTGAAATACCAATGTATCCGTATCCACGGAAGTCGATAAGCTTGGTTGTGATGATGTCTCCGTCAAACTCGTTAGGATCTGAAAGTCCGTTGATCTCTGCGATCTGGGAAGCGATCTCTGTTGAGTATGTAGGATCTGCAATATCGATAGTACCTGTCTGGATACCGGGAACCTTGTCGGCTTCCTGTGTATCGATGAAGTTCAGATATCTGGTTGCGGGTGCACCCTCGTAATATGAAGGGTTGGACTCAAGGTATCCTGTACCGTTGGAGTAGCTCTTGTATACGTAGGGACCTGCACCAAGGGGCTCAGTTGTCTTAGCACGTACTGTGGAAAGATCACCCTTGTCAAATCCGAACTTGTTGTTATCGTAATCATACTTGGAAGTATCACCATAGTAATGAAGGGGTGCTACATAGAAACCAAGCTGATAGATAAATGAAGCATCAAGCTCTGTTGTTGTGATAGTCATGCTGTAATCGCTGGTCTTAACGATACCGGAGATGTTAGCAGCGGAATCACCTGTGGAAACACCTATGGTGGGATAATCATATACATCAGCAGGGATAAGATCTGCAAGAGCTGTACCGGCTGTCTCCTTCTCCATGTCTGAGAAGTTCCATCCGTACTGATTACCGATAGCAATGAAGAAGTCCTTTGCTGTAGCGCCGTCCTCAAGGTCAAAGCCCCAGTTAGCAGCTGCGTCCTTCATGGACATGGACTCATCTCCGAAGTAAGCCTGGATCTCCTCGCAGAACTTAACTCCGCCGTCATTAACTGCATCCCAGAATGCCTTCTGCTGCTCCTCGGTCCAGAGTGAGAAGTCTGTGTTGTCCTCACCTGCTGCTCCGATGAGTGCTGAAAGAGTGCTCATACCCTCACGGTACTCAGCCATACCCTTGATGGGTGAAGAATAAAGAGTTGTTGATCCGTTATATGTGGGATCTGCATATACATAAAGTGAAAAGATAACATCATCGATGGTAACGGGCTCTCCGTCGGAGAACTTGATGTCGTCACGCATCTTAACGTCATATGTAACGGTTCCGTCAGAATTCTCGGTTACAACGATATCTGCGGGACCGGTATAAGTATACTCTGTTCCGTTGTACTCACGGGTCTCTCCCTCGATTCCGTTAAGTACGGGATTGGACACACGGTCAACATTCATGAGCAGGATCTGTGTAAGACCTACAAATCTCTGGTCATCAACATTCTGTGCGAAGAAAGGTGAAAACTTCTGCTCAAAACCTGTGGAGCAAGCCACGAGTCTTGTCTCGTTTTCAGTTGCCTGTGACTGGTCGCCAGATTTGCCGGAATCTCCGCCCTTCTGGCCTGTGCTGCCGCCACCGCATGCTGCAAGTGAAACTGTCATTGCAGCTGCAAGAATGACGCCAAGCCACTTCTTAGCGTTTCTCATTTCATTTAACCTCCTCTTGTTCTGCCGCTTTAACGCGACACATTAACTTTTATATTTTATACTCCTATAGGCGTTTTGTCAATTTTAACTTGCTCTTTTCACCACATTTTCGTATGATATGAACATGAGTAAGAATAAATGGTCACATCTTAATGATTTCCGTCCGGACGAATCCGGTAGGTATAAATACGAGGGAGAGTTCCTCCACTATACCGGAGACAGGGTGCGCACCCTGCTTCTGCTTTGGATCCCCTCCGTCCTTTCCTTCCTGCTCCTTTTTGGCGCAGGCTTCTTTCCGCGTACATTTATAGGAAGTCATATTGCAGCCATAGTCGGATATATCGCCGGCGTTATCCTGAGCGTCGTGGCCTTATGCAAGTTATATAGTCTTACTTCCCGGGGTGAGGATGTCCCTGCCTATGTTTACGAGAAGACTCTCAAAAGACTGCCCGGGATATATATGACTTCTGCCTTTATGATGATCACATCTGTTATTGCGTCCGTTGTGCTTCTTATAATGGATGCTTCTACTATTTCCCTTATTAATGAAACAGCGACCATAGTCCTAAGGACCATAGCCGCCGTTTTATTCATGTTTCTGTTTTTCAAGTCTCGTTCTATCGAGCTGTCTTAGTCCGTCTGTTCCTATTCCATTCCACTGAGATCATACTCATCCAGGAAACGGTCTGCTTTAGCACAAACCTTTTTGAAATTATCCGAATCCATAGGGCTGGCAAGGCCGGCCTTTTTAAGCATATTAAGCACAGTGTCCGAGCCACCCTGAGTGGTGTATGCCATATACTTTTTCCATGCCGCATCCATATCATCCTGGATCATAGCCCAGAATTCAAGGGAAACAGTCTGTGCCAGACAGTAATCAATGTAGTAAAAAGGACTGGTATATATGTGTGATTGTCTCTGCCATGCGAAGCCCTGTGCATAAAAAGGTATCTGACCATCAAGTGAAACCCAGGGCATGTAAATTCCGGTAAGGCGCTTCCACTCAGCATCGCGCTCTGCGGGCGTCATCTCGGGGCGCTCATATACGATATGCTGGAAGTGATCCACCATGGTACCGTAAGGAATGAAAAGCAATGCCGCAGCAAGATGGCTGTAAAGATACTTTTTCGTATCATCACCAAAGAATTCCTTGGCCCAGGGCCATGCGAAAAACTCCATGGACATGGAATGGATCTCTGCACCGTCCATGGTAGGACATACCGTACTTGAGGGAATACGCTTTTCGTTGAGGTAATCCTCGAAAGCATGGCCCGCCTCATGGGTAACGACCTCCACGTCTCCCTGAGTACCATTGAAGTTGGCAAAGATAAAGGGTACCTTGTACTCATAAAGAGGCATCTGATATCCGCCGCCTCTCTTGCCCTTCTTGGAAAGCACATCCAGAAGCTCGTTTTCACGCATCATTGCGAAAAACTCAGCAGTCTCCGGTGAAAGCTCATTATAAAATCTGCTTCCCGCATCCAGGATATCGTCAGCACTTCCACAAGGTCTGGGATTACCACTGCGGAACTCAAGCGCCATATCACTGTAGGAAAGGGGATAATTCATACCCAAACGCTCTGCCTGTCTGCGGCGAAGCTTGTCTGCCACAGGTACAAGGAAATCACGGACATTGGCACGGAACACCTCAATGGCATCCTTATCAAACCAGTTACGCTTCATCCTGCAGTAACCCAGGCCGGTATAGCCGTCAAATCCAAGGGTACGTCCCATACTATCACGAAGATGCACAAGCTCATCATAAATGGAATCCAGACGATCCTTTTGCTCCATGAACCAGGCGCCCTCTGCCATCCAGGCATTGTGACGTCTTGTATCGTCTGCATCAGTCTTAAAGGGAGTCAGCTGGGAAAGAGTATATACTCCACCCTCAAAGGAGATCTGAGCGGAAGCTATGAGCTTCTCGTACTCAGTCATAAGCTTTGCTTCCTTTTGCAGTTCCTCAACTATCTCCGTTGAAAAAGTCTTATTCTCAAGTTCAGCATTGATAAAGATTATCTCTCCGAACTCTTCCTCCAGTTCCTTTCTGAAAGGACTTTCAAGAAGAGCATCTCTCCACATCTTGAAAGACTCCATGACGAGTGGCAGGGACTCATCCCAGTAATTGACCTCATCATCATAGAATTTGTCATTGGTATCGATATCATGCCTTACATTGGCGATGCAGACAGTTGTGTCGATATGTCTGTCATATTCATCAAAGGCGATGAAAGCTTTTTTAGCGGCCTCAGCGTCTTTAGCATTTTTAAAGTCTGAAATCAGACTTGCAAACTTTTTATTTATCTCTTCTGTTGAAACCCTCTCATAGGGCATTTCCGAAAACTTCATAGTAATGTTCCTTGTCTAGTTAGTTCCGTCGTCATACTCCAAGCCGTTCTCATCAAGATAGTCCTTGAAGAAATCTCCATAGCTTCCATCCTCATCAAGATAAGGCATGATCTCTTCCATATCTCCCTTGAAGCTATCCATAAAGTTGAGATTTGATGTAATAGCGCTGTAAGTAACGATCATAAGGATGATGGACGCTCCTGCAGTAACTATTCCCGCAATCGCCATTCCTTTTCGTCTCGAAGTTTTTGACAAATGAACAATACCGAATACTACTGCAAGGATTGCGGTAACAATATTGCAGCACGTGCAGAATATTAAAATTGAAATAATACCCAGCACCAGTGATGCGATGGCAAATCCGTCGTTATACTGGTTAGCATAGTTGTTATGATAATTATTCTGATAGCTGTTCTGGTACTGTCCCTGATCGTTCTGATACTGATAGTTCCACTGGGAAGAGTCAGCCTGAGGCTGAGGCTCGGGTTCTATCTGCTTTCCAAACTGTAAATCCGGTTGCGGCTGCGGCCGGGGCTCCGGTTGAGACTCCGGCTGAGGCTGAGGCTCCGGTTGAGACTCCGGCTGAGGCTCTGCGTTATTGATCTCCTCTGTTGATACCGTCTCAGAATTTTGTGTATCCGTATCCTGAGTGCTATCCCAGGGTTCAAAATTATCTGACATGGTTTCCCTCCTTTTATTTCCTTAATTGGTTTGCTATACCCATAAACATACTCATGAATACACCGAAAAGCAGTATAGATATCAAATAGACTATACAAATACCTATCCCAACGGATACTATCCTTTTCTTCTCATAAGTATAGCTGTAATAAAAGCCGGCCACCTGACCGGCTATAGCTGTTATGATCGCAAGCCATGGGATAAGAGACAAGAAGATTGCCAATATCCCGCATACAAGAGGTAAAACCTCCAGTATCCTGCGTTTTGTTTCGTCACCCATACTATCGCCCCATGGATCTGATGTACCGCGCAAGTGTGGTCTTATGGATCACATAAGAAAAATGATCCTCTCCGGGAAGTATCTCAAGTCTGCTGCCCCGGATGGCTTTGGCAATACTTTCGAAATGACTCTTTTTACATATATCCCGCTCCCCCGCCATAATGAGGGCCGGCACATTGATCTGTCCGAGATCGGACTCTCTGATATCTGGTTCTCTGAGCATAAGCTCATCCAAGGGGTCATGACTTTTCCTGAAGTCCCTTTTGATCTCCATCCTGGTACCAAAAGTAAGGGCCCGTGGAGAAAGATTGGGTCCGCAGGCAACAATGCCGTAGATCAGATCCGACCTTTTCATTGCTACCATGAGAGCTATGATCGCCCCGTCGGAAAAACCTGTTATCAATGGCTTTTCAATATTTAAAGACTCAATAAGCCTGATGATATCCTCAGCCATGTCGGAATAGTGGTATTCCTTTTCCTTGGCGGAAAGGCCGTGGCCCCGAAGATCCACCGCATATATCTCGTATTCATTCTCCAGGTCTTCGCATAGTTCGTCAAAGATATGATGATCTTCTTTGTTACCATGCAAAAGGAGGAGTGGTTGCCCCTCCCCTGTGTGTTCATAATATATTACGTGGTTATCAAGCTGAATTACCATAATTTATTTATTAGGAATAAGAACTTCCTTGCCTCCCATATAAGGACGAAGTGCCTCGGGGATGGTTACACTGCCGTCCGCCTGAAGGTGATTCTCCAGAAATGCGATGAGCATACGGGGCGGTGCAACAACTGTATTGTTGAGGGTGTGGGCAAAATACTTGTCTCCGCCCTCAGCCTTGACCCTGATACCCAGTCTTCTTGCCTGTGCATCTCCGAGATTAGAGCAAGATCCAACCTCAAAGTACTTTTTCTGTCTGGGGCTCCACGCCTCAACGTCGCAGGACTTAACCTTAAGATCCGCAAGATCTCCGGAGCAGCACTCAAGAGTACGTACGGGAATATCCATGCTTCTGAAGAGATCAACAGTGTTCTTCCAAAGCTGATCATACCAGTACTTGGAATCCTCAGGCTTGCAGACAACTATCATCTCCTGCTTTTCAAACTGATGGATCCTGTAAACACCGCGCTCCTCGATGCCGTGAGCTCCCTTTTCCTTACGGAAGCAAGGGCTGTAGCTGGTCATGGTATAGGGAAGGTTGGCTTCTTCAAGGATCTCTCCCTTGAATTTACCGATCATGGAATGCTCTGAAGTACCGATAAGGAAGAGGTCCTCTCCCTCGATCTTGTACATCATGGCGTCCATCTCCTCGAAACTCATTACTCCGTCAACTACGTCGGAACGGATCATGAAAGGAGGTACGCAATATGTGAATCCGCGATCGATCATGAAATCTCTGGCGTATGAAATAACGCCTGAGTGAAGTCTCGCAATATCTCCCATAAGGTAGTAGAAACCATTGCCTGCCACACGACCTGCAGCCTCAAAATCAACGCCGTTGAAAGAAGCCATGATATCTGTGTGATAAGGGATCTCAAAATCGGGAACCAAAGGCTCGCCGAACTTTTCGATCTCAACATTGCAGGAATCATCAGGTCCCAAAGGAACGGAAGGATCAATGATATTGGGAATACGCATCATGCAATCCTTTACCTTGGCTGCATACTCCTTTTCCTTTTCCTCAAGCTCTGCAAGGCGCTGGGCATTGGCAGTAACCTGTGCCTTGACAGCTTCTGCCTCCTCCTTTTTGCCCTGCTTCATAAGCTCTCCGATCTGCTTGGAAAGCTTATTGCGGTCAGCACGAAGATCGTCAGCCTCGCCCTTGGCAGCTCTGGACTTCTCATCATAAGCGATGACCTCGTCTACCAGTGGAAGCTTATGGTCCTGGAATTTCTTTTTAATGTTCTCACGAACTATATCCGGATTTTCCCTCAAAAACTTAATATCTATCATATTTCTCCTTTACTACCGCGGTCCCTCGACAGGCTCGGATCCCATAAGAAAGTTTCTAATATCTTTCGCGGAGCCAGATTACGCTTTATAACGCGCGAGCGTGATCGCCATTATCAGAATCCTGCCGGCAACGGATGCTTATCAGTAAGTTTCTTTATGATCTCCGAAGCCTTTTCGATACCTGCCTCGCGCTCATTGATAACTGTAGCGATAGCCTCAGCAACCTGGTCAAAATCAGCTGTGTCAAGTCCACGGCTGGTTGCTGCAGGAGTACCGAGACGGATTCCGCTGGTAACGAAGGGTGACTTAGGATCGTTAGGTACTGTATTCTTGTTGGCTGTGATATGTGCCTGATCCAGCCACTTTTCAACCTCTTTACCTGTAAGTTCCTTGCGGATAAGATCCACAAGCATAAGGTGGTTATCTGTACCGCCGGATACGATATCCACGTCACGTGACATAAGGCCTGCTGCCAGTGCCTTGGCATTGTCAGCTACTGCCTGCATATATGTCTTAAACTCAGGCTGCATAGCCTCCTTGAAGCAGATAGCCTTAGCTGCAACAATATGCATCAGAGGGCCGCCCTGGATACCGGGGAACATAGCCTTGTTGAAATTGTATTTTTCATTAGCCTCTGCGGAAGCGAGGATAAGTCCTCCTCTGGGTCCGCGAAGAGTCTTATGTGTTGTAGTAGTAACAACATCTGCATAGGGAACCGGTGAGGGATGGAGACCTGCTGCTACAAGTCCTGCGATATGAGCCATATCTACCATCAGGAAAGCTCCTACCTCATCTGCGATCTCCCTGAACTTCTTGAAGTCAAGGGTTCTTGCATATGCGGAAGCACCTGCGATGATCATCTTGGGCTTGCATTCTTTGGCGATGGCCATAACATTATCGTAATCGATAAAGCCCTCATCATTAACGCCGTAAGGAACAACATGGAAGTACTTTCCGGAAAAGTTAACCGGGCTTCCGTGAGTCAGATGTCCGCCGTGATCAAGGCTCATACCCATAATGGTATCACCGGGCTCAAGTACTGCGAACTGAACAGACATATTAGCCTGTGCTCCGGAATGGGGCTGAACATTGGCATAGTCAGCTCCAAAAAGCTGCTTAGCCCTCTCCCTTGCAAGTTCCTCGGCAACATCCACAACCTCACATCCACCATAGTAACGCTTGCCGGGATATCCCTCAGCGTACTTGTTGGTAAGAACCGAACCCATCGCACTCATAACAGCGGGGGATACCCAGTTCTCTGATGCGATAAGCTCAATGTGGCCTGCCTGCCTGTCGTACTCATTGCGGATCACGTCTGCGATCTCGGGGTCAACTGCTCTGATGTCCTCTAAAGAATACATGTCTCTCTCCTCTTCTGTGGTTGTAAGGGTGTGAAAGTTCCAACTATATGCAGAGTTCCTTATTAAACGATAAGTCCCTCGTTTTCTTTTGTAGCCTTAACCTGCTTCTTAGGTGCGCCCTGAGCACGTGTTGACTGTGCTCCGGAGTGCTTTGACTTAACATGGACCTTAAGGATCCACCACAGAGGTGAAGCGATAAAGATCGATGAATATGTACCGCAAAGTACACCTACCAAAAGAGGAAGTGCGAACTCCCTGATGGTGGTCACGCCAAGGATCAGCAGCATAAGAACTGTGAGCGCTGTGGTGACGGATGTGGAGATGGATCTTGTGAGTGTTGCGGTAACACTTTCGTTAACCAGATTCTTAAGGCTCTCATCATCCTGCTTGCGAAGTACATGAAGGTTCTCTCTGATACGGTCAAATACGACGATGGTATCATTGATGGAGTATCCGATGATAGTAAGGATACAAGCGATGAAAGGTGATCCTACTGACAGCCATGCCAGAACATAAAGTGTAAGGATAACAAGTACGTCATGGATCAGAGCAACAACCGCACTGCCGCCGAAACGAAGATCCTTAAATCTGAACCAGATATAGATCAGAACGAAGAATACGGCAACAAGTACTGCGATGATGGACTGCTGACGAAGCTCACCGGAAATGGTTGAGCTGATATTCTGTGAAGAGATATTCTCCTCTTTTACTCCGAAGTTGTTCTCAAGTGCTGTATTGAGAGACTCACGCTCCTCAAGTGAAAGGGTACGTGTCTTGATAACAACGCCATTACCGTCATTGACCTTCTGAGTCTGGATGTCATTGTCACCTGTAACCTGTGAGATAACAGGTACGATATCGGACTCGATCTCTGCGATGGAGTAGTCCTTATCAAACTGAACTGTAGTTGATGTACCGCCGGCAAACTCAAGGTTGTAGTTGAGTGCCTTGCCGCCTACGGCATGAACGCACATACCGATGATACCTGCTACGATGATAACAACGGAGATTCCCATGAAGATCTTCTTCTTACCAACAAAGTCGATGGTGTTGATCTTCCAAACCTTGCCGTAAACCTTGGGGTTCTTAACGCCAAGCCAATAGAAGGCATTGAGAAGTCCGCGAGTGATAACAAGTGCTGTAAACATGGAAAGGATAACACCGATAGCCAGAGTGATGGCAAATCCCTTTACTGTACCTGTACCCATGAATCCGAGAACAGCTGCTACGATAAGGGTTGTAACGTTACCATCGAGGATGGCTGAAAGTGCCTTTGAAAATCCTGCGTCGATAGCTGACTTAGCTTCCTTACCTGCTGCAAGCTCCTCCTTGATACGAGCGAAGATGATTACGTTAGCATCTACCGCCATACCGATTGAAAGAATGATACCTGCGATACCGGGAAGGGTAAGTGTGATATTGAACTCCTTCAGGATGAAGAGGTCCATCATTGTATAAAGTGCCAGAGCAAGTACGGCTGTAAATCCGGGGAAAAGATAAACCAGGATCATGAACAGTGCTACAAGGCCGAGGCCGATGGCACCTGCAAAAAAGCTGGTTGAAAGTGCATCAGAACCAAGTGTCGCACCAACTACCTGAGACTCCAGCTCTGTAAGCTTGATATCAAGACCACCGATACGGATGTAAGAAGCAAGCTTGTTAGCCTCCTCGATAGACTCCATACCGTTGATGATAGCCTTGCCGTCTGCGATCTTAGCCTGTACTGCGGGAACTGAAACAAAATGCTCATCATAGTAGATACCGATGGTATCCTGACTGTTGTTATAAGCCTCCTCGGTAGCCTCAGCAAATGCCTGGGTACCCTCTGAGTTAAGAGTAATGGAAACAACAGGATTCTGTGCATTGGTAACTCTGTCAGTCTCATAAACACCGGAAGCACTCTCTACCTGCTTACCTGTGAGGACTACAGAACCATCCTCTGTAAGAGACTCGATAGTCTTGCCCTCTGCAAGCTTATACTCGCCTGTAGAAGAATCCATAGCGTAGTTCTCAGTACCGTCTGCACCCTTGTGCTTGATGAAGTAAAGCTCACCGGGTGTACCAAGTTCCTCAAGAAGAGCATTGGCATCGGAAACACCGGGGATCTCTACTGCGATACGATCATCACCGATCTGGTAAACGCTTGCCTCAGTAGTCTTGGACTGCTCGCCCAGATCGTTTTCGATACGCTGCTGCAGCTTAAGGATAGTATCCTCCATCTGCTCAGCAGTAGGTGTATTACCCTCAACGCCATAGGTGATGGATACACCGCCGGCAAGATCAAGTCCGAGTTTGAGAGACTCATCTGAGCCTGCTCCTGTAGCACGGATAACATCTGAAGAATAGATCCCCAGAAGTACGGCAAGTACCAGGTATACCGCCAGGATAACTATTGCCTTTCCTGTGTTATTACGTTTCATTTTGTTACACAACCTTTCTTATATGTAATGTAGTTAAGATCTATGTTAATCGGCTGTCGCCGCTTTTAACATGATGGCACACTCTATGCGTTTTTTCTGAAGCTCGCATCCCAGTGCGTAATTACCACGGATGTCTCCGGTAAAATTGTACGCATTGGCTGCGCATCCTCCGCTGCAATAGTACTTTGCAAAGCACTCTCTGCATGCAGGTCTTGAGTAAACGTTGGCGCCCTTGAAATCTGTGACGATATCGGTACGGTCAATACCTTTCCAAACATCTCCCAAACGGAAATCCGTATCTCCCACAAACTGATGACAGGGATAAAGATCTCCGGTAGGTGTTACCGCAAGATACTCTGTACCGCTACCGCATCCCGAAAGACGCTTGTATACGCAGGGTCCTCCCTCCAGGTCAATCATGAAGTGGAAAAAGTTAAAGTCCGAATCCGTACCTGCCCTCTTTGCCATCTCTGCCGCAAGCTTGTCATATTCCTCAAGCAACTGTGGCAGATCCTCCTGTCTGAAGGCATAGTCATCAGTCTCCTTGGCAACAACAGGCTCAACAGATATCTGCTTGAATCCCAGATCCGCCAGATGAAGTACATCCTCTGCGAAATCGCAGTTATATCTGGTAAAGGTACCTCTTACGTAATACCTCTCCTGTCCTCTGGACTCAGCAACCCGCTGGAACTTGGGAACGATCCTGTCATAGGATCCTCCAGCTCCTCCACGGAAGGGTCTCATCCTGTCGTGGACCTCCTTGCGCCCGTCAATAGAAAGAACGATATTGTCCATCTCCCTATTGGCAAATTCCATGATCTCATCTGTAAGAAGGACTCCGTTGGTAGTAAGGGTAAACCTGAAGTGCTTGCCCGTCTCCTCCTCACGACTCCTGCCGTAAGCTACCAGGTCCTTAACGACCTGCCAGTTAAGAAGAGGCTCTCCTCCAAAGAAATCCACCTCCAGATTATGTCTGGAGCCGGAATTCTCAATAAGAAAATCCAATGCCGCCTTGCCCGTCTCATAGGGCATGAGTTCTCTTTTTCCGCCGTGGTACTCACCCTCCTCTGCGAAGCAATACTTGCATGCAAGATTGCAATCGTGAGCGATATGAAGGCATAAAGCCTTGACCACTGTTGGACGTCTTTCGTACCGATCTACGCTTTCCTCATAGACATCTTCAGAAAAAAGATCACCAGCATCCACAAGCGCGGTGATCTCATCATATATCTGAGAAATCTCATCGCCTGATACCTCCGGATGGATCGCCAAAGTCCGATCCCGGACTTCATCCTTATCTCCCTCCCGGTACAGGCCTATCATATCATAGGTAACGGGATCCACCACATGAATGGCACCTGATTCCACATCCAAAACAATGTGGTAGCCATTATTTATAAAACGGTGAACCAAAGCGTCACCTCCTTTTCCATAACGCACCAAGCAGTGCGGCCCCGGGAATCCTCCCAAAACCGCACTGTCTTAAACTAAAGATATAAGCCTTACAAGACTACTTGCTCTGCTCACAGGTCTGGTTACCAACTGTGCATGATGTCTTGCATGCGCTCTGGCAAGATGTCTGGCACTCGCCGCATCCACCCTTTTTAACAGTGCTGCTAAGTCTCTTGGTTTTGAGTGTTTTGATATGCTCCATGGTTGCTCTCCTTTCTGAAAGATTTCTACTGGGGAACGCCGATTAAGCGTTGCGCTAACCCATAAGCGTTCGCTATTATATCATAATTATCCTTAAAACAAAAGTATTTTTTTGACCAAAGCTTTCCTATTGCTCGGAAGCATTATCTACACACCAGTTCAGTGTCTGGTTGCAAAGATATATCCTCTGGAGATATGCCTTTCCTTTCTCGGCGGTCGAACCGTAATGAGCATAAAAATCTGCCTTGTTGGTATCGCCTGTAAGTGTCAGCATATTGGTTGCATAGGATTCAAACTCATCTGTCTTGACAGTGAGGTTTTCCTTCTGGGCAATGGCAAGGAATAAAAACTCTGTCTCAAGATTTGCCTGGACCGTCTCCCTGCAGCGCTTATCAAACTCATTCATATCGATACCGTACTGCTCTTTGATGGCCTCCTCAAGAGACTTGCCGTCTGTAATGCTGCCCTCAAACTGAGCCTTATACTCTTCAATACGCTCCTCAAGGATATCATCGGGGATCTTGTTTACTTTGCAGTTATCCCTGATAGTTTCAAGGACCTTTGACTGCTTATCGGATTTTTTAGCAGACTCGTTATCGGACTTCAGTTTGTCCAGAGCGTAGTCTTTAAAGTCCGAAACCGTATCTTTACCGAACTGCTCACTTACATACTCGTCAGTAAGATCCTCGTGTGTATACTTAACTTCCTTGCAGATATAGTTGACTGTAAAGGTAAATACAACTGCCTGACCCGCAAGCTCAGCGCTGCCATAATTTTCGGGGAAGGTAACGTCACAGTCGATAACGTCTCCCACCTTGGCACCTACAAGACCTGATGAAAAACCATCAATGTAACCGCCGTCGCTGCCTGCCTCTTTATTGCCGGCAACATCGATATTCACATCCTGTGCTGCGCCGCCATCAAAAGCAACTCCGTCCTTTTTACCGAGGTAATCTATGTTAACGATGGAATCCTTTTTAACTGTATCCTGAGTCTCGTCCTTTTCATAGGTTGCTGTAAGCATGTTGTCGATGTAAGCGTTAAGAGCCTCTTCATCCTCGGCGTAATCTCCGTCCAAAGTCACCTTGAGGTCTTTGTAATCACCAAGTGTGACATATTCTGAAAGATCCATGCCCGCAAGTTCAAGGGCTGTGATCTCTTCTGAAGCAGTCTCAGATGTCTCCTCTTGTCCGGAATCGGACTTGGATGATTCTTTCTTTTCTCCGCATGCTGTAAATGTAAAAGCCAATGCCGCAGCCAGCATAAGTGATATAACTCTTTTCTTCATATATAAAACCTCACTTTCGATCTGTGAAAGATGTGTCCTGATCCGGTTTGTCGGATACGGGCGCACTAGCGACTGTTATACCATAAATAATCTTGTCTGGCAAGGCAAAAAAGTACCGAAGAAATGCCTTGCTTTTTCCGTCTCAAGGCTTCAAAATAGAATCATAGTTGACGTACCAAGCAGTGCGAAAGGAGCAACTCTTACCATATGAAGACCAAATTTACTCCCGCATTCGCAGCCAAGGCTGCAATAGTCATCTCTGTCCTGCTTCTTGGCGCTAATCTTTTCCAGGGCTTTGTCCTGCTGCACAATTCCACGGCAGCAATGAAGACCCTTATCCAGAACCGGATGCTGGACATTTCCAATACTGCCGCAGATATGCTGGATGGCGATATCCTGAAGTCGCTTACCGCTGAGGATGCAGGCTCTGAAGAATATCAGACCATCAACGATACCTTGGACTACTTCCAGCGCAACATTGATCTGAAGTATATATATACTGTTCGGGATAACGGTGATAAGACCTTTAGTTTTATGGTGGATCCTGCACCGGAGGATCCCGGCATATTCGGTGATCCTGTAGTTTATACCGATGCGCTTTATACTGCCAGTCAGGGAACGGCGGCTGTAGATGAGGAACCCTACAGTGATGCCTGGGGCAGTTTCTACAGTTCTTATAGTCCGGTTTTTGACTCCCAGGGCCATGTTGCCGGAGTTGTGGCCGTGGATTTTGATGCCCAGTGGTATGATGCTCAGATAGCAAAGCAGCGCAGGTCAATCGTGATCAGTACACTTATATCTATTCTTATCGCCATACTGCTTGTTTTGATCGCCACCAACGGTCTTCGCAAGCTTGTACGGTCAATGACCGCAGATCTCAGCGATGCTCTGAATGTTGCCGAAGAAGCCAATCGGGCCAAGACCGTATTTTTATCCAATATGAGTCACGAGATGCGCACCCCTATGAATGCCATCATTGGACTTGACCGTATAGCTCTTGATGATCCCACGCTCTCCGACAACACAAGAGAACATCTGGAAAAGATCGGCGCATCTGCGGATCACCTTCTTGCCCTCATCAATGACGTCCTTGATATGTCCCGTATCGAAGCCGGCCGGATGTCCCTTAAGCAGGAGACTTTTTCTCTGTCAAAGCTCCTGGAGCAGATCAATGTCATAATAGGTGGCCAGTGCCGCGACAAGAATCTTAAGTGGAACCTCATAAAAGATGGCTTTACGGAGGAGTACTATATCGGAGATGATATGAAGCTCCGCCAGATCATCATCAATATCCTGGGCAACTCCGTAAAATTCACTCCCGAGGGAGGCCGTATAAGTTTTATCATAGAAAAAACAGGCAGTTTTGATGGCAAGTCCGCTTTCAGACTTACAATGACTGACACCGGGATAGGAATGAGCAGTGAGTACCTTACCCATCTTTTTGATCCCTTCAGCCAGGAGGGTAGTTCCTCCCAGTCAAAGTACGGAAGCACAGGTCTTGGCATGTCAATAACCAAAAGTTTGGTTGAGATAATGAACGGCGAGATCAGCGTGGAAAGCGAAAAGGACGCGGGAACAACCTTTGTTGTAAGTCTTACTTTAGAGGATTCTCAGGAGACCGCTCCCGCACAGGAATCAACGGCAGAAGAAAAAGAAAGTCCGAATAAGGACTTATCCGGAATACATGTGCTTGTAGCGGAGGATGTAGCAGTCAATGCTGAGATCCTAAAGATGATCCTCTCCGGTAAGCAGATAGAGATGGATCATGCCGAAAACGGGCGGATAGCTGTTGAAATGTTTGAAAAGTCCTCCGACGGATACTACTCAGCCATACTTATGGACATGCGTATGCCTGAGATGGACGGTCTTGAAGCAACCCGCGCCATTCGCGCACTTGAGCGAAGCGACGCTAGGGCCATCCCCATTATAGCCCTTACCGCCAATGCCTTCAGCGAGGATGTACAGCGAAGCCTTCAGTCCGGGCTCAATGCCCACCTATCCAAACCCATAGTACCTGAGGAGCTATTCAAAACCCTGGAAAACCTGATCCAGTAAGGCATAATTCCCTATAATAAAAAAGCGCGCAAGCGGGATAGTGTATCAAATCCCGGCAAGCGCGCTTTTCTTATTTTGATTTCTTAGAATCGGAAGTCTCTTCCGCCCTTTTCTATATCAAGTATGTAACGTCCCGCAGTAGCCCGAACCTTTTCATCCGGTATACTGAAAAGTTCTCTTTTGATCATTTCCAACCCAAGCTGACGGGTCTCAGGAGAAGCGTAATCCTCCAAATACTCCTTAAGCGTCATAAGTGCGTTGGGATGACAACAGTTCTGGATCTGTCCTGTCTTACAAAGGCTCATAAACCTGTCTCCGGTCCGCCCCACCCTATAGCAAGCGGTACAGAAAGAAGGAATATAACCGCCTTCCATAAGCCACTTTACCACTTCATCCAGACTCCTCTGATCCGAAACATCAAACTGCTCCGTATCATGAGGTCTCTCCTCCTGGGCATAACCGCCCACCGAAGTCCTTGAGCCTCCGCTGATCTGAGAAATACCCATCCTAAGAGCTTCCTTGCGAACGTTTTCACTCTCCCTGGTGGAAATTATCATACCGGTATAGGGAACAGCTATCCGCGCACAGGCAATAATCTTTTCAAATATCTCGTCACTTATTCCATTATCGAACTCATCCGGATCTATATCATCGGCGGGCTTGACTCTGGGAAAGCTTATGGTATGAGGACCGACTCCGAAAACAGCCTCTAGATGCTCAGCATGCATAAGCAGACCGGCAAATTCATATCTGTACTTATCCAACCCGAAAAGAACTCCAAGGCCTACATCATCAATACCTGCTGACATAGCCCTGTCCATAGCCTCCGTATGCCATGCATAGTCCGACTTCGGACCTGTGGGATGAAGTTTCTCGTACCCCTCTCTGTGATATGTCTCCTGAAAAAGGATGTAGGTACCTATACCCGCATCCTTGAGCATACGGTACTCATCCTCTGTTGTTGCCGCGATGTTGACGTTGACACGTCTTATGGCGCCGTTTTTATGATGAATGGAATATATAGTATCGATACTCTCAAGTATATATTCAATGGGATTGTTGACAGGATCCTCTCCTGCCTCTATAGCAAGACGCTTATGCCCCATATCCTGAAGGGCTATAACCTCGGCACGGATCTCATCCTGAGTCAGCTTCTTTCTGGGGATATGTTTGTTTTTAAGATGGTAGGGGCAGTAAAGACACCCATTAACGCAATAATTAGACAGATACAGTGGTGCAAAAAGCACTATCCTGTTGCCATAGAAAGCCAGCTTGATCTCCTCGGCCAGCGCCCGGATCTTCTCTGTCACCTCAGGGATATCGCATGCCAGGAGTACCGAAGCCTCTCTGTGATCAAGTCCGCTGCAGTGCAGTACTCCTCCCTCCCACCTGGGACGTGCTTTTTTCAGGATGGAATCTATAAGTCCGATATCAGACTTGTGTTCATCTGCGTATTCAAGTGTTTCAAGTATCTCCTTGTGTTCAATAAACTCGTCAGCTTTAGGCGACTTTGGATCATAATGTGGCATTTTTCTTATCCTCTATCAACAATTCATTGGCTCTACCGATCACCATGGAGATATCAAGCGTTCCGTAAACACAGAACACCGCTCCGACAAATATG
>JAEELH010000091.1 GCA_016288825.1 Lachnospiraceae bacterium
AAATCCAGAACCGACACTTCCGATCCCATCCATGCGGTAGTGATCAATGCCGGCATAGCCAATGCCTGCACAGGCAGGGTTGGCCTGGATATTTGTAAAAAGACTGCAGAGGCTGCAGGTGAGGCTCTTGGAGTTGAGTCCGGATCCGTACTTGTTGCATCTACCGGAGTTATTGGAAAGCAGATTCCTGTTGATAAGATCACTGCTGGTTGTAAGGTACTGGCGGATAAGCTTTCTGATACCGATGATGCGGGAGTTTCGGCTGCAAAGGCTATCATGACTACAGATACCATACCAAAGTACTGCGGTGTGGAGATGGAACTTTCAGGAAAAAAGGTTACTATCGGAGGCATGACGAAGGGTGCGGGGATGATCCATCCCGATATGTGCACCATGCTTTGCTTTATCACTACTGATGCAGCTATAGAGAAGTCACTTTTGCAAAAGGCTTTGTCCGATTCCGTAAATGACAGCTTCAACATGATAAGTGTTGACGGAGATACATCAACCAATGATACCTGCGCGGTTCTTGCCAACGGTCTTGCCGGAAATCCGATGATCGACTCGGAAGATAGCGATGATTTTAAAAAGTTCGCTGAGGGTCTGAAGGCAGTTTGCACTTACCTTGCAAGAAAGATGGCAGGAGACGGAGAGGGTGCTACAGCACTTTTTGAGGTCAGAGTTATAGGCGCTCCGGATGATGCTTCCGCCAGGATCCTTGCTAAGTCCGTTATCGGATCATCCCTTACCAAGGCGGCCGTCTTCGGACATGATGCAAATTGGGGCCGTATCCTATGTGCACTGGGATACAGCGGCGTAAAATTCGATCCTTATATGGTTGATGTTTCCGTTATGGGAGGCGGCAAGACGCTTACTCTTTGTAGGGGTGGATTGGAAACAGACTACAGTGAGGATGAGGCTACTGAAATCCTTTCCTGTGAGGAAGTGACCTGCATCTGCGACATTCATATGGGCGAGGGCAGTGCTACAGCTTTTGGTTGTGATCTTACCTACGATTATGTTAAAATAAACGCGGACTACAGATCGTGATTTTTTAAGTTGCCAATACGGTTGTAGCTGATGCAATGGGATTCGCTTAAGGTATTTGCAGATCAGTTGAAGGAAGAGATGGCCTTCTTCAAATAATATGGGAAAGGAGACAGATGGGAAAGTACTCTGTCTCCTCTCGTTTGTTTTTCAGGGTTATATAAGAAGACGCCGATCCAGGTGTTTTCAAAAATAAAGGGGAGTTAAGGAGAAAATTATTAATGAAGGATTTAAAGCATTTATACTACTTTGAAAACCTTCTCATGGATGCGGATAACGAGCTTGTGCGCAAGGCCCAGGAGGAGGGCAGAAAATGCGTGGGCAGCGTTTGTTATCAGATCCCGGAAGTACTTATGAATCTTGAGGGTGTGTTTACCGTCAGGCTCAGAGCACCTCGTACGGGATCCATGGAGATGGGAACATACTACCTGACAAGTCTTTTGTGTGAGTATTCAAGGGCTCTTCTTGAGCGTGCCATAGAGGGCGGATATCAGTTCTTGGACTGCCTTATTGCGCCTGATGGTTGTACCATGATCAACCGCTGTGTTGAGAATATGGAGCTTCTCAAGATGAACGACAAGGAGGACTTTTTCTACAAGTACCTTGAAGTTCCCATGAAGGCAGATGATAACGGACTGGATCTTTATGTTGGACAGTGCCGTGAAAAGATACTTACACCACTTAAAGAACATTTTGGAGTGGATGTCAGTGATGAAGCCCTTCGCAGATCGGTTGAGAGACATAATGAGATGTGCAGGATCATTACTGAACTGGGCAATTTCCGCAAGGAGGAGAAGCCCAGGATCACAGGTTATGAGTTCCACATAATTACTATGTGTACTTATGTATGCCCTACGGATCTCCTTTTGGATAAACTTAAGGAGACACTGGAGGAAGTCCGAGAGCGGACTCCCGATGAGAAGTGGCCATATCGTGCAAGAGTTGCAGTAGTAGGATCTGAGGTAGATGATATTGATATGATCAAGCTGATCGAAGATTCAGGTGCATACGTATGTGCGGACAGATTTTGTTTCGGATCCCTTCCGGGCAGACAGGAGATCGTTTTAAATGAGTCCGAGGACGTACTTCGTCAGATCTGCAGACAGTATATGATGGAGTGTATGTGCCCCAGACATATGGATACCCCCAAGATGAATCGCAGGAGGGAGTACGTTGATGAGATTGCCAGAGAATACAAGGCTGACGGTATCATCTACGAACAGATGAAGTTCTGCGATCCCTGGGCATATGAGCGTATGGTTGGAAGCAGTGTTATGCGTGAGGAGTACGGATATCCTGTGCTCACCATTGACAGACCGTATGCAGTTGGTAATTCGGGACAGATCCGTACCCGTGTCCAGGCTTTTGTTGAGAGTATTGAGATCAAAAAGATCCAGGGGGGCAAATAATGGGTAAAGCAGTTGGAAGCTCCAAGCTGGGAGAGCTTTTTGACGGAGATAAAAAGGTCTTTAAGCACAGAGAATGGCGAGGAGTAAAAGATACATTATACGATTACAAGAGATGGCTCGGGATTATGGGAATGCTGGGAAAGTTTATGCTCCATCCCAAGAATGTCAAGGGGTTCTTCCGTTATCGCTGGATGCTGAATTATCTGGCGGTTCCTATGATGATAGACAAGCATTCCATGGGACTTCGCGGACCTCAGCTTCGCATTTGTCGTGAGGAGTACGATCTTGTTGCCAATGATGTGGCAAAGCTGCTCACCAAGATCTTTTCCATGGATCAGAATCTTGGCGCTAAGCCCGAAAAGTCCAAGCATGTTGTTCTCGTAGATGAGAATGAGATGACCAATATCCTTTGCGGATTTCCCAATCTTGAGGGACTTAGTTGGGAGACGGCAAGCTGCTATGTCTGCGTGCTCTTGCAGGGAGATGCCATGACTCACTATCTGGATGTTATCCAGGAGTGCGGCATGCCCGGAGACGTTTGTCCCATGCCGGCTTCAGAGGCAGGTATCTGTATTGATGATGATATGCCTGTTTTCGGAAAGTGTGCCGTTCAGTGTAATACAACCTGTGACGGTTCCCTTATGGGTAACGGCGTTATCTCCAGAGCTCTTGAGCGTCATGGTATTCCGGTTCATCAGCTGGCAACACCTCTTCGCCATACAGAGCCCGGTGTTCAGGACTATGCTGTTCAGGAAATTAAAAATGCTATAGCTTTTATTGAGGAACAGACCGGCGAAAAGTTTGACTGGGATCATTATTTCGAGTGCGCAAAGCGTATCAATATCGGAGCCAGAGAGTGCAGACAATGGCTTGATCTTACCAAGACTGATTATCCTCAGGTTGTTGGTAACAATATCCTTTTGTACCGCGAGACCGAGTATATGGCTATCGCCGGTAAGGTTCCGGCGTTTGCCGAGCTTGATGTCAAGATCACAAAGATGGCTATGGATGCATACGAGAAAAAGACCATGCTTGCAAAAGAGTATCGTCACCGTGCCATCATCTGGGGTGTTCAGTCACAGTTCTATACGGATTTCGTTGCATGGCTTTTAAACTGCTGGGGAATCCTTCCTTTGTTTGATATGCTTACCATGGTTTCCTTGGATGAGGTTTCGGAAACCGATAAGGAACAGGCATATTATGATATGGCCCATCAGTATGAGAACATGATCATGAGAAATCGTACTCATGGTGGATACGAGGTTCTTTTGGATGATCTTTGGAGATACTGTGAGGAGTATCGTGCGGATATGGTAATCCTTTGGGAGCATATTGCCTGCAAGGCGCTGGATGGCATGCACGGTATGTTTGAGGAGCAGGCAAGAGAGCGCGGCATCAAGCTTGTTTGGGTCAACCATGATCTTTATGATCCCAGGGTTATTCCCAGAAGCAGCCTGAGACAGGATGTCAACAGATATATGAGAAGTGTCCTTCGCGAGGAACCGCTTGATCCCTCGCTTGAGGATTATGACGATACCAATTTGTGGTAAAAGGAGGGGAAAATGAAATATTATGGAGGATGCGATTCCGGCTCTACATATACTAAGGCCGTGATCATAGATGAAAAGGGCAAGATGGTAGCTGATGTTACACTGCGAAGCAGGATCAATGCGGTGCAGTCAGCTCAGGAGGCACTGGATCAGGCAGTTGCTCAGGTACCGGACCTTAAGAGCGCCAAGGATCTTGCTTATCTTGTGGGAACAGGTTACGGACGTAACAAGGTTCCTTTTGCAGATGAAAATATTTCCGAGATCAGCTGCCATGCCATGGGTGTTCATGTTGCGGATCCCAGGGTCAAGGCCATCATAGATATAGGCGGTCAGGATGTTAAGGGAATCGCGGTAGACAGAGACGGAACAGTACTTAACTTTGCCATGAATGACAAGTGTGCAGCAGGTACCGGACGTTTCTTTGAGGCTATGGCCAGAGCCTTTGAAATGTCACTGGATGACTTTTCGAGGCTTTCTCTTAAGGCTAAAAATGTGATCCCCATTACGGCTCAGTGTACAGTATTTGCTGAGTCAGAGGTTATCTCTCTTGTAGGAGAGGGCAAGCCCATGGATGAGATCGCTGCAGGTATCGAGTTGTCCGTTGCAAAAAGATGCTTCGTTATGTCAAAAAAAGCCGGCGCAACAGATCATATAACACTTACCGGGGGATGCGCTAAAAATACCGGACTCAAGGAAGCGATCGAGAAGGTACTTAAGCTTAAAGTTATCGAACTTCCTGTTGATCCACAGCTTATGGGGGCACTTGGTGCAGCAGAGTTTGCACGTCAAAAGGGGAGGTAATATCAAATCATGCGGATATTTAATATGTTAAAAGCACTGATCATTATTACTATCGTCTTTTTATGCCTTTTTGTTCTTTCATTTATAGTGTATTTTTTCAATCTGGATATGAAGCTTACATCATCGCTTCAGCCTCTTCTTGAAAAGCATTATGACAACATAAAAAGAGAGCGGAAGATCTGATCTGAGAAAGGCTGATCAAGTCAGTGTTTCCTTGGTCTAGGGGGTTTAGGGGATGTCGTTTACAGGTTTGGTAAAAGGAAGGTGTGATCCATGAAAGAATCAGAGATGCAAAGTGTAATGGAAAAAGCCCAGGTCCTTATTGAGGCCCTCCCCTATATCCAGAGGTTTAACCGAAAGATAATCGTTGTCAAATACGGTGGCTCAGCCATGCTTGACGACGAACTCAAGGCCCAGGTCATCCAGGATGTTACCCTGCTGAAATTGGTTGGTTTCAAACCCATCATTGTTCACGGTGGCGGAAAAGAGATCAGTACATGGGTCAAAAAAAGCGGTAAGGAACCGGAGTTTATCAACGGACTTCGTGTTACAGACATGGAGACGATGGAGATCGCGGAGATGGTCCTCAACAGGGTTAACAAATCTCTGGTTTCCATGGTTCAGAGACTTGGCGTTCTTGCAGTTGGTATCAGCGGTAAGGACGGCGGACTCCTTCATGTAGATAAAAAGTATTCCGACGGACAGGACATCGGTTATGTGGGAGACGTAAAGTGCGTAGATCCCAAGATCCTTTTTGATCTTCTGGAAAAGGACTTTTTGCCTATAGTTTGTCCCATCGGTATCGATGATAATTTTGACACCTACAATATCAATGCTGATGATGCGGCATGTGCTATCGCAAAGGCGGTAAATGCTGAAAAGCTTGCATTTTTGACAGATATTGAAGGTGTGTACAAGGATCCGGAAGATCCTTCGACTCTTATTTCCGAACTTACGGTTTCAGAAGCTAAGGGTCTTATTGAGGGCGGTTTTATCGGTGGCGGAATGCTTCCTAAACTTGGAAATTGTATAGATGCTATTGATGAAGGTGTAAGCAGGGTCCATATCCTTGATGGAAGGATCGCTCATTGTCTTCTTCTTGAGATATTTACTAACAAAGGAATCGGAACTGCGATCTTAGCTGACAGAGAGGAGAAGTTTTACAATGAGTAAGGATGATCAGATCAAAGGCTGCGAGGAAAATCTTCTTCACGTATATAACCGTTTTTCCGTGGTATTCGATCATGGAAAAGGCTATTATCTTTATGACTGTGACGGCAAAGAGTATCTTGATTTTGGGTCCGGTATTGGAGTTATGGCTTTCGGATATGCAGATCCGGAGTTTACCGATGCCATCAAGGCTCAGGCCGACAAGATCCTTCATACGTCCAATCTTTACTATCATACAGCTCTTGCCGATGCGGCTGAAAAGATCTGCCACGTTTCCGGTATGGACAAGGTATTCTTTACAAACAGCGGAGCTGAGGCCATAGAGGGTGCTCTTAAGACTGCCAAGAAATATTTCTACAAAAAGAATGGCAGATCCGGTGCAAGGATAACTGCCATGGAGCACAGTTTCCACGGTCGTACGGTTGGTGCGGTTTCCGTTACCGGTAATCCCCATTACAGAGAGGCTTTTTATCCTCTTATGGATGGTGTTGATTTTGCTCAATTCAATAACTACGATTCCGTACTTGCATCTGTTTCGGTTGATACCTGTGCAATCCTTCTTGAGACTGTTCAGGGAGAGGGCGGGATCCATCCTGCAGATAGGGAATTCCTGCAAAAAGTCAGGGCTCTTTGTGATGAGAGGGATATCCTTCTTATTGTTGATGAGATCCAGTGCGGACTTGGAAGATGCGGGTCCATGTATGCATTTACTGAGTACGATATCAGACCTGACATCCTTTGCTCCGCAAAGGCACTTGGCAGCGGGATACCCGTTGGTGCATTTCTGGTTACTTCTGAGGTTGCAGCGTCTTCCCTTGAGCCCGGAGATCATGGTTCTACTTATGGTGGTAATCCACTTGCGTGTGCGGCCGTTTCTGCATCACTTGGTATACTTGAGGGAAGGGATCTTCCCACTTATGTTAAAAAGACTGCTCCTTATCTGGAAAGCAGATTGCAGGAATTGGTGTCTAAGTATGATTTCATAATCGAGAGAAGAGGCCGGGGATTTATGCAGGGCCTTCAGTTGGACGAGAAAATACCTGTTGGTCAGATCGTCACTGAGGCACTTGAGGCAGGACTTGTTATCCTTTCTGCCGGCGGAAACACCATCCGACTCCTTCCTCCGCTTATCATGGATGAGGCAGGAATCGACAAGATGATCATATTACTGGATGGTATATTAAGTGTACATTAAATATGAGTCTTCTTAGAAAACTCTCTTGCACAAGTGATTTTTTTCGGCTACAATGATTTTGCGTGCAGAGTCCTTTTCCGTGAGGAAGGGGATTTATGAAAAGAGTATTATATATTTGTGTTTTCGTTCTGATATCAGGCATTTTCCTTACCGGATGTGGCAGGGGATCTTATCTTTCAGATAGCAGTGAAGTTATAGTATCTGATGATGAAATGACAGATCAGGATGATCTTGATGTGTCTGAGAGTTCGGATGAGCGCATGGAGTCAGGAGTTTTTGTACACGTTTGCGGTGCGGTTTTGCATCCCGGAGTGTATGAACTTCCGGATGGCAGCCGTGTGTATCAGGCAATTGATGCGGCAGGCGGACTTTTGGATGATGCCGACGATACATCAGTTAACCAGGCAACGCTCTTATCTGACGGAGATATGATCGTTATCCCATTTGAGGGAGAGACGCCTTCTGCAGTTTTTTCGCAGGGAAGCGTAGGGCAGGATGCTCAGGGCCGGGTCAATATCAATCAGGCGGACAGTGAGCTCCTTCAGACTCTTCCGGGGATCGGTAAGGCAAGGGCAGAAGCCATTATTGCTTACAGAGATGCTCATGGTATGTTTTCGGACATAGAGGGACTTCGTCAGGTAGATGGTATCGGAGACGGGATATTTAGCAGGATCGCAGATCATATCTGCGTATGATAGGAATAGAGATGGCGAAAGTATTAGTAGTTGATGATGAAAAACTGATCGTTAAGGGAATCCGTTTTTCCCTTGAGCAGGATGGTATGGATGTTGATTGTGCCTATGATGGTGAGGAAGCACTTGCCAAGGCTACAGAGAATTCCTACGATATGATCCTTTTGGATGTTATGCTTCCCAAGATGGATGGTTTTACCGTATGTCAGAGGGTCAGGGATTTTTCCAATGTCCCTATAGTTATGCTCACAGCCAAGGGCGATGATATGGACAAGATCCTTGGTCTTGAGTACGGGGCAGATGATTATATCGTTAAGCCTTTTAACATCTTGGAGGTCAAGGCCCGCATCAAGGCGATCATGAGACGCAGTCTTCCCAAAAAGGAATCCAGAGACGAGGCCCGTATCATTACCAGCGGCGATCTGACTTTGGATGTAGATGCCCGTAAGCTTATGGTTTTGGGAACTGAGGTTAGCCTTACGACCAAGGAGTTTGATATGATGCAGCTCCTTATCAATAATCCGGGCAAGGTTTACAGCAGAGATGTTCTGCTGGATGAGATCTGGGGTGCGGATTATCCCGGTGATGCCAGGACCGTTGACGTTCATATCCGCAGGCTTCGTGAAAAGATCGAGCCCAACCCCAGTGAGCCCAGATACGTTCATACCAAGTGGGGAAGTGGATACTATTATCAGAAGTAATTCCGGAGATTTGCCGTGATTTCTTTTTTTAAAAGCTTAAGGTGGAGACTCTTCATACTCATAGTATGTGTGGGGGTCCTGCCCGGAGTTATAATAACAGCTTGTTTTTTTCATTTCTATGAGAAGCGTACCCTGAACAATGACGTGGTTTCCATCACGTCTCAGGCCCAGCTTTTCAATAATCAGATCATAACCTCGGGGTATTTGTCTGATCCCGGGGACACCTCGATCAATACACAGTTTGCAGCCTTGGGTAATATTTACTCAGGGCGTATTATGGTTATTGACGGTTCCTTCCGTGTTATCAAGGATACGTACAACCTTTATGAGGGACGTATCATGGTCTGGGAAAACGTCATTACCACCATGCAGGGCAAGCGATCTACTGTTTTCGATGAAAAATCAAGAACTCTTATCGTTACGGTTCCCATTACAGCTTCTGATTCAGATGAGGTGCAGGGCGTTCTTATGATCACCAGGTCTCTTGAGTATCTGGAAAGCAATACCAGCTTTTTTAAGGACATGTCTGTTTATGCTATGCTTGTGGTCGTTATTCTTTCCGTTACCGCCGGACTTGTTTTTTCCATGAGAATAGTAAAGCCCTTCAAAAAGCTGTCGGATACATTGTATATGCCTGAGTCCGATACCGTACTTAATATCGAGCCGGTAGAGGATTACAACGAGACTATGGAGATATCAGAGAGGCTGGGACAGATCATCAGTCGTATGAATGAGATCGATGATTCACGGCGGGAGTTTGTTTCCAATGTGTCTCACGAGCTCAAGACACCCCTTACGTCCATGAAGGTTTTGGCTGATTCTATTAATTCCATGGGTGAGGCACCTGCTGAGCTTTATCGTGAGTTTATGGGGGATATTACCGACGAGATTGACAGAGAAACCAAGATAATCAATGACCTTTTGTCCCTTGTCAAGATGGACAAGAGTCATGCGGAGCTAAATATTTCATCAATCAATCTTAATGATCTTACGGAGGCTATCCTCAAAAGGCTTCGCCCCATTGCTCAGG
Organism: Lachnospiraceae bacterium; assembly: GCA_016288825.1. Lineage (GTDB taxonomy): Bacteria > Bacillota > Clostridia > Lachnospirales > Lachnospiraceae > Weimeria. Next base: position 9,596 of record JAEELH010000091.1, read on the forward strand.
ATCAGGAGGTCGAGCTTGTTTTGGAGAGTTTCAGGCCTGTGACAATAGAGGGAGATGAGGTCAAGCTTTCTCTGGCCATCACCAACCTCATTGAAAATGGTATCAAGTACAACAATCCCGGCGGTTTTGTTCGTCTTTCACTTAACAGTGACCATCAGTACGCCTATATCAGAGTGGAGGATTCGGGTATGGGTATTCCCCAGGATTCTCTTGCCAGGATCTTTGAGAGATTTTATCGTGTAGACAAGTCCCACTCCAGAGAGATCGGAGGAACAGGCCTTGGACTTGCCATTACAAAAAGTGTTATCGATATGCACAAGGGTGAGATTCACGTGGATTCAGAGGTTGGTGAGGGAACCACTTTTGATGTGAGGATACCTATTAATTATATCAAGGAGTCAGTATGAGATCCGTTAGGATGATATGTGCTCTTGCGCTTGCTTTTTGCCTTGTTTTTTGCGGCTGTGCCAAGCAGGAAGTTTACGAAGAGGGCAAGTTTAAGATCTATTTTATCAATCAAAAGCAGACTGCTCTTGTTCCTGTGGTTTATAATCTTAAGTCGGAGAGTACTGAGGATGCAGTTAACGAAGTACTAGAAGTCTTATCAACAAAGGTAGAGGATTCTGATCATACATGTCCGATATCAGACCCGGAACTTTTGCAGGATCATAAGATCAAAAACAACAAATTGACTTTGACTTTCAGCATGGAATATCTCAAACTATCTTCTGTAAGAGAGGTGCTGCTCCGGTCGGCGGTAGTTAAGTCGTTGGTTCAGATAGACGCCATTGACAGCGTATCTTTCAAGATCGGAGAGGACGCACTGACAGACTATGCCGGCAATGTGATCGGAGCCATGACGGATGATTCGTTTGTGTATGATTTCGGACAAGAGCAGGATTCGCTGGAATCTGCTGAACTTATCCTTTATTATGCAGGCGAGGATGCAGGCTCACTTGTTAGGGAACGACGCAAGGTTTACTACAACGGTAATGTACCAATGGAACAGGTGGTGCTCAGATATCTAACCATGCAACCACAGACTGTGGGTGCATTGCCTGTCCTTTCGGATGTTGGCAAGATCTTGTCTGTTACCAGTCAGGATGGCATTTGTTATGTCAATCTTGACGATACTGTTTTTAACAATGGTGGCGGCCTTTCTACCAATATCATTGTTTATTCAATTGTTAATTCGCTCTGTGAACTTGACGGTATAGGTCAGGTTGAGATAATGATCGGAACGGGAGAAAACGCTTCAGTCCTTCCCGGACCGGACGGCAATGATCTATATCAAAGTGATCAGAGGCTTGTAAAGGAGTAAAAAGAGCGCGTGTACAGGCGGTTTCTTTTGATGCTGTCATTGTCGCTTGTTTTGGGAGGTTATTTTATATCCGGATATCCTTGGGTCCTTGCGGCCGTTGTGCTCCTTCTTTTTGCGGGAGGATACGGCGTCCGTGGACCCGACAGGATAGGTCGTCTGTTGCTTATTATCCTGTTCTTTTCGACAGGAGCACTGCTGATGCATGGCGCTGATGCCAGATATTATGCAGAAAGAGATCACGTTTATTCTTATGGCGTGATAGATTTTTCGGGGACGGTTTCCTCCCATTCTTCCGGTGCTGACAGCACCAAGATCATCTTATCATCAGTTAGATCTCAGGATGTTGAACTGTCAGGGGATCTTATCATCTATGTCGATTCAGACGAGTATTCCATCGGTACCCGGCTGTCCGGAAGGGGCAGCACACTCGGCATCAAACATAAAGAAAATGACGGCGGCTTTGACGAGGCGTCTTATTTGCGTTGCCAAAATATCGTTGGAAAGCTGACAGATGTAAGGATCACGGATAGTCAGCCGGGTCCGGTGATATATTCCTTTTTGGATGAGATATCCGGAAAAATTAGAAGGTTTTATGAGAACTCTCTGCCGGGAGAGGAAGGAGGTATCCTTTCTGCAATGTGTCTTGGCAAAAAGGATGCGCTTGATAAGGATGCAAGGGACCTTTTTTCAGGAGTGGGGTTGGGACATATTTTTGCTATTTCCGGCCTTCATATATCTGTGGTAGGTATGTCTGTTTTCGGACTACTTAGAAAAAAGAGGTTCTCTTTTGTTGCTTCGGGAATAGCCTCATCAGCTGTACTTATTCTTTACGGGATTATGGTAGGCCCTACACCCTCATCTATCAGAGCTATAGGCATGTTTATTATCTACGTGGTGGCTCAGACAGCAGGGTGTGCTTATGATATGAGCAGCAGCGCGGCACTTCTTTTGTTTATTGAGTATATTGACCATCCACCTGTTATTTTTCATACGGGTTTTGTTATGTCATTTTTGGCAGTTTTTTTTATCTCTTCGCTAATACTTCCCGCAATGAAAAGGGTAGAGACTCTTATTGATCTTCGAGCTGATTCCAGAAGATGCGGAGATGTTGATATCCCAAAGACTATCCTATGGTATGAAAAATTGGAGAGATCTTTTTTGTCGTCTTTTTTGATCCAATTGGCGCTTATTCCTGTTGTTTCTATGATCTATTATAGGGTTCCGGGGTATGCGGTCATACTTAACATGCTGCTTTTACCGCTTGTTGCGCCATTTCTTATGTTGTCTCTTATCAGCGGATTATTGTCTCTTGGTTCTTTGTCCCTGGCGCGTATACTTATACGTCCATGTCATTTTTTGGTCTATTTTTATGAGTGGTGTTGCGGTCGGTTCGGAGTATTGCCCGGGGGATCCTGTATATCTGGCTATCCGGGGATCGTTCGCTGCGCGGTTTATTATGTGATATTTGTTGTCCTGTTTTTTGTTTGGCAGAACAGACAGGATGTTAGGATTGAAAACCTGCAAAAGAAGGCTCCATGGAGAAGGGGCAGGTTTTCAATTATATTTGGAAGCAAGATGGAAAGACTGGTTTGTGTGGGTGTTGTATGCGTTTTGCTGGCAGTTATTTTTGTAAGACCTAGTGAGAAGTTCTCAGTCACAATGCTTTTTGTGGGACAGGGCGATGGGATCTGTATAGAATCCGGCAAGGGCCATCATGTTTTTATTGATGGAGGAAGTTCTTCACAGACTGAACTGGGAAAATATACGCTACTAAAGTATTTTGACTATCACGGGATCGACAAAGTGGATGTCTGGTTTTTGACTCACTTTGATATGGATCATATCTCAGGATGTATGGAACTTCTTGAAGATGGATTTCGCGTCGACAGGATAATTCTGGCAAAGGAAGTGGAAAAGGATGAAAACTATGAAAAGATGATATCCATATGCAGATCACGAAAAGTTTCCGTAACTTATCTTGATGCAGGTGCAGTTGTTAAGCTGGATGAGCTTACTTTTACAGTATTGTCTCCGGGAAAAACATCAGGATATGAAGGGGCCAATGAGAATTCTCTTGTTCTTTGGATGAAGTACGGTTCAGGAAAATCAAAAGAGCAGTTCGATGCGATATTTACGGGAGATATTGGGCAGGAGCAGGAAGAAGATATTCTGGATAGCAAGTTGTATGCGAGTATGGTTTCGGACTCTGATGGAAAGATCGATCTCCTCAAGGCGGCCCACCATGGCAGTAACTACTCAAATTGTTTTGATTGGCTTGAAACCCTGGATCCTGCGGTCTGCATCATTTCTGCCGGCGCCCATAACCGCTATGGCCATCCCGGTAAAGAAACCTTAGGGCGACTTGATGAACTATCGATCCCTTATTTTTGCACTATTGACTCTGGGCAGATCAGTATACGCTGGCAGGATGAGAAGGTAAGTGTGGATCAATTGTTTTGTGGGGAAAGATAAGGTTTGAGATTTGATGTAAATCCGCATAAAATGGGATTATTCCTCTTCCTAAAAGGGTGCAAAAGTGGTAAAATTTTACAGTGTATGAGTATTTTGTTTTTTTGACTTTGCTCGTAATTACAAGGGGCCGTGGATGTGACCCTGATCAAAGTACAGGGATACCGTGGTAACGGTCCGGTTAAAAGGCAGGGGGACCGAAGAAAATCGAGTGTGTAGGCTCGATATAGTGGATTTTTGGGTTTGTTATGGATGTTATAGTTACAGGTGAATACAACTATTTGATGAGGGGGCTCATTGATAAGCTTAATAAGGAGGGACACCACGTCTTTGTTCTTTCCGGAGCTCATTACGACAGAGAAAAATTCCCTAAAGTATATGAACAATATGATTTTTCCTATGACAGTACCAGCATGAGGCAGATCGTTGAAAGTATCAACCCTGATGCTGTTATTTTCATGGGCGCTTATGATACCAGCTTCAATTGGAGTTTTCATCAGGCAGAGGCGGTTAAGTACTCAACCGGACTTGTTAATATTTTGGTTGCTTTATCAGCACTAGAAAAGGATACAAGAGTACTTTATCTTTCCAGCGAGGAGATCTATTCCAGGAGTTACGAGGGCAATATTACTGAGGAAATGCAGATCACACCTCAGGGATACAAGGCGATGGCTATATCTCAGGGAGAGTTGACCTGTGCCAACTATGTGAATTCCATGGGAATGGATATCAGGATTCTCCGTCTTGGTAACTTGTATGGTCTTCCGGTGGGCAATATTGATCTTGATCCATTGATCGGTCGTATGGCAAGAGAGGGACTAGAGCAGGGCGTTATCACTGCCAATGTAAATCATTCATTTGCGTTGCTTGATGTATCCGATGCTGTGGACTATATCTATCAGGTTCTTGACAAGGAGGATACGGATCATCCGATCTATAATCTTTCCTCCGAAGAGGAGATCAACGAGCTTGAACTGGCATCACTTATTGCTAAGGGTATAGGTAAAAATGCCACAGTTGAGGAAAAAAACATAGGAGCGCCATATAAAATAGTCCTTTCGTCGGAGAGATTCAGAAGTGAGTTCCGAGGGAAGGTATTCCATCATGCTTCTGAGGAGATACCCAAGATAGCGGTAGCTCTTCGACGTAATCCCCAAAAGTATTTCTTTGATGGAGACGGGCCGGCGTCCTTTGCAAAGCGTTTTCAGAATGCATTTGGCAACATCTTAAGAGCAGTTCTTCCCTTTGTGGAAAACATGATCATTTTTATTCCGTTCTTTATGATGCATAACAGGGCAGTAGATAGCGAGTATTTTTCGCATTTGGATCTGTATCTTTTGTATGTACTGTTTTTTGCCATTATCTACGGGCAGCAACAGGCTACGTTTTCTGCTATCCTGGCTACGGCGGGGTACCTGTTCAGAGCCAATTATAATCGAAGCGGACTTGATATCATGCTGGATTACAGCACATATATATGGATCGCGCAGCTATTCATTTTGGGCCTGGTAGTGGGACATATGAAGGACAAACTCAAGATGGTCCAGGATGAAAGCAAGGAGGAGGTTGATTACCTAACAGGTCAAGTTTCGGACATTAGTGATATCAATGCCGTCAATGTTCAGATGAAGTCCATCCTGGAACAGCAGGTTATCAATCAGAATGACAGTTTCGGTAAGGTTTACAATATCACCTCATCCCTTGATCAGTATGAGCCTGAGGAAGTTCTTTTCTATGCGGCAGAGATCCTGAGGCAGCTTATCAGGAGCGAGGATGTAGCGATTTATACCGTGGCGAACCGTTCATTTGCCAGACTTTTTGCATCTACATCTAAAAAGGCCAGGGGACTTGGCAACTCTATTGAGTACCCCAAGATGACCAAGATGTACGAGGAAATATCTGCGGACCGCGTATTTATCAACAGGGATATGGATCCGGACTATCCGCTGATGGCGGACGCCATTACTTCTGAGGAGGAGATGCAGCTTATCATCATGGTTTGGGGTATTCCATGGGACCGCATGAATCTGGGTCAGGCCAACATGCTGCGTATTGCCGGTTACCTCATCCAGAATGCGGTGCTTCGTGCCAACAGATACATGGATGCTCTTGAAAATACCAGATACGAGAGTGGTACCGACGTGCTTTCGGTGGATGCGTTTTCTTCTCTTGTGCGGGCGTTTATTTCCGCAGAGCAGAGAGATCTTACAGAGTGTTGTATCCTAAGGGTTGACAGCGAAAAGCCTGTTGATGAGGACAAGATGGCGACAGCTGTCGGTAAGACTCTTCGTAACTCCGATTACCTGGGAAGACTACCGGATGGCGGACTTTATATACTTCTTTCCAATACCAGTGATGAAAACGCCGGATACGTTATCAATCGTATCAAGGGCGAGGGATACAGAGCAGTTATTACAAAGGATATTGATGTATGACACTTTCCCACAGATCGATCTTTGTCATCGTTCTTATTGCCAATACAATAATAGCTCTCATTTATCTTAATGTGACCCTGTTGTATTCCGCTGAGCAGAAGCTCAAGGAACTGCGGGCACCTGAGGATGAAAAGATCACTTACAGAGATCAGGATATCGATCATAAAAAGATCGGAATATTTTTCTTGCTACAGTTATTTTGCCCTGTAGCGGGGCCTTGCTTCGTAGGCTTGGCTTTTATTTGCCGCAAGTTGTTTTTTACAAGGCCTGTGGATCTGACAGCGGTAGTTTTCAGCAAGGAAAGGGTAGAAAGCCGTAATCCTGCGGATGTTGAGCGAGAGAGTAATATCGTTCCCATGGAGGAGGCGCTGGCGGTTACGGATAATTATAATCTTCGCAGCCTGATGCTTAATGTACTAAAGGGAGATATCAGCGGTTATCTGTCAGCTATTTCCAAGGCGCTTAACAGCTCGGATTCAGAGACGGCTCATTATGCAGCATCGGTACTTCGTGATGAGCTTAATGATTTCCGTGCCAAGTCCAATGCAATGTACAATGCGCTTGATATAGCGGATAAGGAGACTACCGGCAAGATCGGCGTAGAGCTTATTGAGTATATGAACGCCTTTCTTATCCAGGATGTTTTTACACCAATGGAACAGGAAAATTACGTTCAAATGATGGCCACCGCTGCAGAGGCTGTATATGACAGGACTCCGGAAATGCTTTTGCCTTATCATTACGAATGGGTGGCGCTCAGGCTTTTGGAGACAGATGATTACAAAAAGTGTGAGGAGTGGACAAGGCGTGGAATGGCTGCCTTTCCGGATGAACTTTCCAGTTATACGTCACTTCTCAAACTATATTTCAAAACCGAGAACCGTGACAGGTTTTTCGGAACTTTACAGGAATTGCGTGAGTCTCCTATCGTACTTGATCAGGAGACCTTGGAAATTATCCGTACATTTAGTTGAGGTTTTTTGACCCCGAGGATAATAGTTTTATAGAGAAAGGAGGATGACATGGAACTGTCTATGGAGTGGCAGACGATACTGCTTATCGCCGGCACGCTGCTTAGCTATACTCTAGTGACACTTGTCATCCCTTCTGTTGTTTTCGGGCCCAGGCTTATGAAGCTTCCTTTTGCTCTCAGGATGATGGGCTACTACTGCATAGGCAATACCATAATCCTTTACGTGGTTTTTACACTGGAGTTTTTGCATATTTCCTATGCACCTACGCTTGTTCTGCTTACCCTGATAATCTATGCATATTTTTTCCTCCATATCAGGGGAAAAAGTTTTCATCAGTTTTTTCAGGAGTTGTATGCCACTGTCAATCAGTTATCTACAAAGACAATCACCATCAGGACCATCAGATCCAGGAGAAAGCCTAAGAGAGATGCCTTCAAGGCCGGAGCCAAAAGGATCTTTTTTGAAGTATTTCTGTGTCATATCATAGAATGGCTGCTGCTGGCAGCTTTGATAGGGTATGGGCTGTGGCTGTTTGGGTCGGAGAATATTCAGGAATTCGGTTATCATGCCAATGATGGTACGGTTCATACCAAGTGGATCAACAATCTGGTGCTTAATGATATTTTTTCAGAAGGCATTTATCCCTTCGGTTTTCATGTTGTGATCTATTATCTTCATGAACTTTTCGGGATCAGGGTTATGGATCTTATCAGGATCTTTGGCCTGGTTACACTGGTTTATCTGCTTTTAAATATGGTCGCTTTTATGAAGACTATATTCAGACACAGATTTTTGCCTGAGTTGGGATGCTTTATTTTTATCGGTTTCAATGCATTTCATGAATATGCTACCTGGCGATACATTGCGGCCTTGCCCCAGGAAAACGCCATGGTATTCATGTTCCCGTCTCTTGCGTTTGCCATAGCATACTTTCACTATAAGTTTGAGAGAGGAAAGCTGGAGTCGCTGCCGCCGGTTGAGGTTCAGACTTTGATCCAGAGCGAACCCACAGAGGAAGAAAAACCTGCAAAGACTAAGCTTACCCGGGCAGAAAAGAAGGCGTTGATAGCCGAGAAAAAAGCTCAAAAGGCTAAAGATGCGCTGTTGGCAAAGCAGGCCAGAGCAGATGAAAAGAAGGATACGCGTTTTGCCGGAGCTAAAAGCAAACGGGAGCGCCGTGAGTTTGAACGTCTCGCAAAAGAGATAGCAAAGGAAAAGAAGAGAGAACTAAAGAAAACCGAAAAGAAAAAGGTTGTAAAGAAAAAGCCTGAAAAGAAAAGGTTGGCCGTGGATCCCGGCTACGAGCCTGAGGCAGAAGTTCTTACCGTTGATAAGGTAATTGCGGGTACATCCGTACCCGAAAGCGTTCAGGATGAAACAGACAGACTTACAGTTGATCTTCCTACTTTGTCCGATATCGTACCCGAAGCAGAGTCAGACCCGGCTCAGGAGAAACATGCCGCTGATGCTGCGGAGGCCTTATCCGAGTCTGCATCAGACACTGAGACCGGAGTTATCACCATCGAAAACCTTGGTGCCGAGTCAACTCAGAATGAGGATACTCAGGAACCGCCCAAGAAGCGTCCGGTAGAGCCTGAGGTAGTCAAGGTCAGATGGTACCAAAAGATCTGTAGAGGTTACCTTCATCTCAACAGAAGGGTGGAGGTATCACTGGGCAGAGAAGACACCTTGTGCATGTTCCTTTTTGCACTTGCCTTTGCCATGACAATAGCGGTACATTTTTATGCTACCATCGTGGCTGTATTTTTGTATTTTGCTATTGCTTTCGGATACGGTGCCAGATTCTTCAGACCCAAGTATTTTATACCGATACTAAAATCTATCTTCTTGGGAATCATTATAGCGTTTTTGCCCTTCCTGGTAGCTTTTGCTTTGGGGAAGCAGCTTCAGGGATCGCTGATGTGGGCGGTTTCAGTTATGCAACCTGCACCGGCGCAAACTACGGTGGTGGAAGAAACCGAGGAGTATGAAGATACCGAGGAGGGAGAGTATACAGATAGCGGAGATGACTCCGGGATCGCAGAAGATAGCGATACAGATCCATCCGGGGATACAAAACAGAGCGACAGTTCCCAGGAAAAGAGTGAAAAGAAACCGCTCTTTGTATTTAAGAGGCCTGCCATTTTTGATCGTATAGCTATACGTTTTCAATACATTCTTACAGGCGCCAATAATATGCTGGGATACTACGTTGAGTGGTGGCAGCTGGAAAACAGTTTCCCCATGGCTCAGTTTTTCTATGGTATGGTGCTTATTCTGCTGGCAGCGGGGATCATATTGTTCCTGCCTCTCAGAGAATATGCCATGACCCTTATTTCCATGGCGCTGGGAGAGGTCTTTATCCTTCTTATGCTGATGGGATCCGGAGCAGGACTTCCGTCCATCATGGAAAACTATCGAGTGCTGGTATTCTTTGTTCCGCTTATAGGCATAGGATGTGCGTTAGCAGTAGATGCGGTAATAACCATTGTTTTGGATTGGCTCCATTGGAAATATGTAAAGTGGATCCCGCATTTTGCGGCACTAGCGGCTTGCGTTCTTTGTGTATTCTACATGTACAAGCAGGACTACATCAGGGATGCCTCGTTCTTTATGGAAAGGTACAATGCCCTGAGTCTCAACGGTGCCATAACATGCACCAGCCGCATCATGTCGGAGAATAAAAACTGGACATACACCATAGTTTCTACTGTTGATGAGGTGGAGATGACCAATCTCTACGGATATCATTACGAGGATATTGTCCTTTTACACAAGCTTGAGAAGGTCAATACTGAGGGATCTGCAACTCAGGACAATTTCAATATCTTTCAGGATGATCCTGAGGATGAAAACGATCCCAATACCTATATTCCTACAAGGTATGTTTATATCTACATTGAAAAGCAACCGGTAGGATCCAGCTCGGATTATTTTGATGACGACTGGAGGACTTCTTCGGACGGAGCGAAGTATAAAGTTCCGGCCGGCGGCTCTGTGTATAATTACTTTGATGCTAATCGATGGATAGTCATGTGTCATATGTACATGTGGATGAGAAAACTGATCCAGATCTATCCGGAGGCAATTACTATTTATTACGAGGATAACGATTTTATCTGTTACAGACTGACCCAGGGTACGATCCCGTACAATCTGGGAATAGATTATGGTTACAATGATGCAGATGAGGAGCTTGTTTTAGGTGATCAGTAAAAGAAATTTTTTTACAATTACAATGGTCATGCTGGTATGCGCCTTTTTGTTTCAGCTTACCGGAGGAGCAAAACTTGTTTTGTCCAAATTCGAGATCAATGAGTATTTTACGGGATCGGAGCCGGAAGAGGTTACAAGTAAGTTTGTTGTAAGAAACAATAACAGGACGAATTTTATCAGTTTTTACGGTAATGATCCCAAACTTGCAAATATGCTTGGGGAGTATTGTTATTACCAGAAAAAGAATCTGGTCAGATCCCATTCTGTGGCAGAGATCCTTACAGACAACGGACGACGCAATGCCGATATGGTCTGCATCCAGGGAAGTGCCATAACTGAAAAGGATCTGGATGGTATCGATTCTCTGATCAAGTTCGGACACAGGATAGCCTTTTTGGATCTTCCGGATGTGGAGGTAATAAAAAGCAGCCAAAGGCTTAGGGATATCCTTGGTATCGTACAGGTTTATGAGGATGAGACTCACCTTAACGGGATCCATCTTAACAAAAGTTTTCTTATAGGCGGGGAGCAGTTTTATGAGGCTCTTACTCCCGAGGCGGAAAAACAGCAGGATCTTGAACTTGATGTTCCCTGGTATGTGGTAGGTTCAGGTTGCACAATGTATATGAACGGTATCCTTCCGGAGGAGATCAAGCAGCGTATCCAGCCCGGATTTTATCCAGCAATTATTTGGAGCAGACACCTGGGTGAAGCAACCATATTTGCTGTTGAGGGAGACTACATGAGGGATCTTTCGGGTATCGGTATCCTTTCATCCCTTGAGGCCTGTGCCAATGATTTTACGGTTTATCCCGTGGTAAATGCTGAGTGTCTTGTATTTGAGAACTATCCCACATTTGCAAATGAAAATACAGAAAAACTGCAGGAACTCTATTCCCGTAATGCTCAAAATGTGGAAAGGGATCTGATCTGGCCCGGACTTGCGGCCGTGGTCAACGATACGGATTTTGTTCCCAGTTATACTACATCCGCTTATATTACTGATAAGAATGCAGAGAGGATGGATAAGGATGCGGTTGATGCCTTTTTCCAGCTGATAAGAGAGCAGCACGGAGAGGTGGGATATGCGGTTGGAAGAAATCAGGATATCCAGGCCAACCTTGACTTTTTTACCACGTATCTGCCTACGTACAGATTTCAGTATGCCTGTGCCCAGAATGAAACAGAGGCCGCTACAGGTAGCCTTCTTGGGGAGGCTGGGGACAACAGGTTTGCCACAATCCTTATCAACAAGGACGCCAGCACTCATCTGGTAGATGCGGAGGATGACGGGTTTATCGGCCTGTCCGCGGTCAACGACGCCAGTGTTCATACTTTTTCCGATGATATCAGGGAGAGGTCCATTCTTACAGCTCTTGGATATCTGATGATCGCTGAGGATATGTCCAATGTGATCTATCCCCGGGATGAGGATGATGAGTGGCAGAACAAGTTTGAGAGCCTTGCAAGCAATATTGAGACTTACTATAAGCCCCTTAAGGGTTTTGACCATGTAACATTGTCCGAAGCGGGAAACAGAGCCAGGAGTTATCTTAACAGCCGTGTGTCCGGAACCAGACATGGTTTTAAACTCATCCTTCTTACGAATGCATCTAAGCGCCAGCCAAGATTTTGCATTCTTCGGACTCCGGGTAAGGAGATCACCGACATAGAAGGAGCAACTTATGATGAAATAGAAGAGGATATCTATCTTCTTACAGTTACAGAAGAGCATGTTAATATCACCTGGGAATACAGAAAAGCGAAAAAGGATTAGGATATGAGGATCGCACTTGTGGCGGAGGGATGTTATCCCTACGTGGTGGGCGGCGTTTCCAGCTGGATACACAGTATTATCAGATCATTTCCGGAGCATGAGTTCATTGTTATAGCAATTATTGCAGACAGAGCCATGAGAGGACAGTTCGTTTATGAATTGCCTGAGAATCTCAAGGAAGTTCACGAAGTGTATCTGGCTGATGTAGACTGGTCGGATCAGTCATCCACCCGAAAAAGCCATCTCGGAAGAAAAGAATATCACGCATTAGAGAGTGTTATCGCCAACCGTGAAGTAGACTGGGATACCCTTTTTAACATGTTCAGAAGTAAAAAGATATCCATCGATGACGTTCTTATGGGAGAGGATTTCCTTTACGCGGTAAAAAGCTGTTATAAAAAGCGATTTACTGATGCTGTCTTTTCGGATTTCCTTTGGACCATGAGATCCATGTATCTGCCGTTGTTTTACGTTATGAAATTTAATCCTCCCAAGGCAGATCTTTATCACTGTGTTGCAACGGGATATGCCGGAGTTATTGGTTCCATGGCACGTAGGAGACATAGATGCGGACTGCTTATCTCGGAGCACGGTATCTATACCAGAGAGCGTGAGGAGGAACTTATCAAGGCCAAATGGGTCAAGGGCGTATATAAAAATATCTGGATAGACCAGTTTAAAAAGATGTCCACTCTGGCTTACGGAGAGGCTGATCTTATTACCAGTCTTTACGGACACGCAAGAGAGCTTCAGATCGAGCTTGGGGCAGCGCCCAATAAGCTTGTTATCACTCCCAACGGCATCAATATGGAGCGTTTTGAAAACCTTCCGGGACGCCTTGCTGAGGATGAGGGATTTGTCAATATCGGTGCGGTTCTTCGTGTTACCCCCATCAAGGATGTTAAGACTATGATAAGAGCTTTCGGATATGCCAAGGAAAGACGTCCGGCCCTTAAGCTTTGGATCATGGGTCCTACAGAGGAGGACGAGGACTACGCCAAGGAGTGTTTTGATCTGGTAGAGACCATGCATATCCCGGATGTGGTCTTCACCGGCAGGATCAATGTGACTGATTATCTGGGGAGGATGGATTTTACCATCCTGACATCTATCAGTGAGGGTCAGCCCCTTACCATACTGGAGGGATTTGCGGCCCATCTTCCGTCTATAGCAACAGATGTGGGCAATTGCTACGGACTTATCTACGGAGAAGACGGAGATGAGCTTGGTGACGCAGGAATAGTTACTCATATCATGAACGTTCAGGAGATAGCTGACGCCATGATACGACTGGGATCCTCATCCCAGCTTCGCAAGAAGATGGGTGAGATCGGATATGAGAGGGCAAAGTCAAAGTACAGGATCCAGGATATGGAAAAGACCTACAGAGGGATCTATGATGATTTTGCAATGTCCGCTTTCGGACAAACTTCGGAAAAGAGTGAAGAGGTTAATGATCAGGGGAACTAAGTAATGGCAGGACTTGGAGTCAGACTTAACAGAATATATGAAAAGCATTCGCTGATCACGACTCTCGGAGGCATCAGTTATTCAATCGTTGTAACCATTGCACCTATGGTGCTGGTTATTGGCACGGTGTTTGCACTTCAGCAGCTTCTCGGGTTTAATAAGTTAGGATATGCAGAGAGGGAGCTTTTTTCCTGTACCATGCTGTATATGTTTATCTTTTCACTGCTGATCACATCGCCCCTTAATGCTGTTATTTCCAGATATATAGCGGATGTTATCTATGAGGAAAAGTATGATGAGATCATGCCTTGTTTTTACTTCGCCCTGGGAGTGACTATAGTAGCTGCCATGATACCCGCAGTACCCTTTTTTATCCATGAGTTTGTGGTGGGAAAGGTTGATATCCTCTACATTATGATATCATTTGTGGGGTACCTGGCACTTATATATGTGTTCTACGTAATGCAGTATCTGTCGGCCACCAAGGATTACGCCAAGATGTCGGCATTTTACTTCTTTGGAATGATGCTTTGTTTTATAACGGCGGTTGTTCTCAACAAGCTTTTTGGAGTGTCCTGTACAGTAGCTATGCTGGTAGGTTTGGATGTGGGCTTTTTGCTCATAGCCGGATTTGAGATGGCGCAGGTAAGACATTATTTCACTACCAACAGTCATAACTACACAGGGCTTTTACCCTACTTCGGAAAGTACTGGTGGCTTATAGTCAGCAACAGCTTTTATATGCTGGGACTTTATATACATAACTTTGTTTTCTGGACAACGGATATGAGGATAGTTGTAAGGGACAGCTTTGTTTGTGCAGAGCCTTATGATATGGCAACCTTTTTGGCCCTGGCGACCAATATTTCCGCAACGGTCATCTTTATTACCAGTGTAGAGCGTAAGTTCCACGAAAAGTACAGGGGTTATTCCGAGGCAGTTATCGGTGGTCGTCTTTCGGACATAGAGATCGCCAAAAAGAGAATGTTTGATCAGCTTTCCATGCAGCTTTTGGAACTTACAAGACTGCAGTTTATCATTTCGGTGGTGATCTTCCTTGTTATGGTCGTGGTACTTCCCCAGGTGGGACTTTCCGGACTGGTCATGCAGATATATCCTCTCCTTGGTGCAGGATATTATGTTATGTTCCTTATGTACGGCGCCATGATCTTTTTGTACTACTTCAACGATCTTTTCGGTGCCATGCTTACAGGTATCGTGTTCTTTTCCGTAAGCTTTGCGGGAGCCTGGATATCAAAGGACTTTCATCCCATTTGGTACGGAGCCGGACTTCTTGCAGGAGCTCTTGCCGCCTGGACGGTGGCTTATTTCAGACTCAGATGGGTCGAGCGCAATATGGACAGGCACATCTTTTGTGTGGGACATATCATTGCTCACGGTAAGGGAACACGGCCTCCGGACCTTGTGTGGTCCAGAGAGATGGGACCTCCGCCTCTTGTGAAAAAAGATGACAAAAAAGAGGAAAAGGTAGATAAAAATAAAGAGGATGCCGTCAAGCATATTTGGGATAAAAACCTTGTTGTGATCGGTGTTAACGGCAATACCTCCAGAAAAGAGCTTTTGGAGGATAAGGAGGAAGCAGATGATACCCTTCAGACTGATACTGATAGTGGTGGGAATAGTGATAATAGTGGTTGATTTTATTATGTATGCCATTAAAAAGATGGGTGAGTCCTATGGGCTTCTCTGGATGTTTATCGGGGCCTTTACCCTGGTGGTAGGTATCATAAAAAGAGACTGGAGTGCCTTTTCCATCATTGATAATAAACTGCTGATCCCGGCCATTATCATTATCCTTATCATTCTTCTTCTGTTGTTTTTGATGTCAAGTACGATTTCGGTACTCACAAGACAGAACCAGGAACTGGCAATGCATGTTTCTCTTTTGAATCAGGAAAATGAGGTTCTTATCAAGAAACTTATGGGAGAGCAGAATATAAGGGATATGTCAGTCCTTACGGATACTACCGGGGAGAATTCCAATGAAGCGTAGCATCCTATTTGTGATCAATACCTTGGGCATTGGAGGTGCAGAGCGGGCGCTTATAAGTCTGATATCGGCCTTGCCCGAGGATGAGTTTGATATTGATCTTCTGGTAATAACCGGACAGGGTGAACTAGTGAGGGAAATACCTGATCATGTTAGTCTGATCTCGGACTGCAAACCTGTGAGTGTTCTTTCAAAAGAAGGTCGCGGCCTGTTAAAAAGACGGTGTATCAGGGCATTTTTCAAAAATGGACAGGGTATCGGGCTTTTACCATATATGATGACCAATGGTTTTGACATGCTCCGTAAGGGCAGGTTTTTGCCGGACAAAATTCTTTGGAGGCTTTTGGCCGATTCCTGCGTCAGACCTGATAAAAGCTATGATCTGGCAGTAGCATATATCGAGGGCGGTGCCACCTATTATGTGGCTGATCATGTGAAAGCAAACCGCAAGGTCGCATTCGTTCACATCCCATATTCTGCTGCAGGATATACCAGGGGACTGGATAGGAACTGCTACAGGGCTTTTGACAGGGTTTATGCGATTTCGGAACCCATGGCAGCTGATCTTGCAGAGTTTTATCCGGAGATAAGAAGCAAGATCGGTGTATTTGAAAATCTATTAGACACCGGCAGGATAAAAAAGATGTCTCTTGAGTCGGGCTTTACTGACGGATACAGCGGACACAGGATCGTTTCTCTTCTTAGACTCACAAGTCAAAAGGCGGTGGATGTTTCCGTTGAGACCATGGCTCTGCTTAAGTCTCGCGGGATCCAAGCCAGATGGTATGTTTTTGGAGACGGAGATGAAAGAGACCGATTAGAGGAACTTATCAGGGAGAGAGGATTAGAGTCCGATTTCATACTTTGCGGAACAGTGCCAAATCCCTATCCATTTATCAGAGAGGCTGATCTTTATGTTCATGCCTCCAGATTTGAGGGCAGGAGCATAGCTGTAAGAGAGGCTATGTCCCTTGGAACAGCTGTTATAGTTTCCGATGTTCCGGGTAACAGAGAACATATAAAAGACGGCGTTAACGGACTATTATGCCGGATGGATCCTGAGGACATTGCAGATAAGATCATAAGTCTTATTTCAGACCGTGATCTTTGCAAAAAACTGGGCGATAATGCGGCGCTTGAGGATGAGGATCAAATAGATCCGGTAAAATTGTTGTTTGAATAATTCTTTGGAGAAACTATGGAACATGAATTACTGATCATAATACCGGCATATAATGAGGAAAAGAACCTACCGGTAGTGCTTGGCAATATGAGAGATGCAGGAGTTTTTGATTATGCCGATGTTCTGGTGATGAATGACGCATCTTCCGATGATACAAACTGGATAGCCAAGTCTTTTCCGGTCCATGTTGTGAGCCATGTTTTCAATCTCGGTTACGGATTGGCTATACAGCTGGGGTATAAATACGCTGTGCGGAGAGATTATTCATATGTTATCCAGATGGATGCTGACGGACAGCATGATATCAGCAACATTGAAAGGCTGTACAAAGAACTGAAAACTCCCGATGAAAACGGAAAATTTCCGGATATAGTCATAGGTTCCAGGTTCCTGAAGGATTCGCCCAAGTACGATACCGGATTTTTGAAGATGATCGCCATCAGGTATTTCAGAGGATTGATCAAATTATTTACCGGAAAAAAGATAATGGATCCTACTTCGGGACTTCAGGGATTGTCCTTCAGGGCATTTTTGTATTATTCCTTATATACCAATTTTGACGATAAGTATCCGGATGCCAATATGATACTTCAGATGCTTTTGCTGGGATTTGGGATCAGAGAGATTCCGGCGGTGATGCATTATCGTACATCAGGAAAAAGTATGCACTCGGGACTTAGGCCTATCGTATATATGTTTAGAGTTGGAATGTCTCTTTTAGCAGTGCGTTTTAGATATAAGTGGCTTAAGAAAGACAGAGGAGCAATCGAAGATGAGCATTTTTGCAAAAAAAAATTGGAAGATTGAAAAGAAGTCACATACCCTCTCAACCAAAATGCTTTGTAATCCGCAGATGGGCTTCTATCATATCTACAGGTTTATGCTTCACAGAGCATGTGATCTGAATGCGGCAACTTTCCCTGATGTAGTTGGAGAAAGCATCGTCCTTTTAGAGTTTGATCTTTCTTACTACAAGGACAGTGCCCTTGATATGATGGCTCTTAACACTTTGGATTCTATCATTTCTTTTTTCGAGCAGCAGGAAAAGGATATCATTGTCAGGTTTTCCTATGATTATGAGGGCAGAGCCTATGAGAAGGAGCCTCAGACCAAGGAGATCCTGTTTGATCATATCCAGACCGTATGCCCGGTTTTATGTGAACATAAAGATTCGATCTTTATGATGCAGGGCTTTTTCATCGGGAACTGGGGAGAGATGCACGGATCCAGGTTTTTGACGGAGTCTCTTATCATCAGACTCCATGAGATGCTCCGCGAACTTCTTCCAACCGATATGTGGGTTGCGGTAAGGCGTCCTTCATATATGAGGCTTTTATCCTATGAGACCAATGACAAGCATCTTTGCCTTTTCAATGATGCTATACTATCCTCGGAAACGGATATGGGAACCTACGGGCAGAGCGGGTTTATGGAGGATCCCATGAGCCGCAAGGAAGAGCTTCAATACCAAAACAAGATCACTCACAGGATCTATAACGGTGGAGAGGTGGTATCCGTTCAAAGCAGGGCAGAGGCCTATCTTGAGGAGCCGGAAGAAGTCCTCAGTACTTTTTCCCAGATGCATATCAACTACCTTAACAGGGATTATGATACCAATGTCTATCGCAAATGGTCGGAGGAGATCTACCCGCTGAAGGATGAGTTTAAGGGCATGGATCTGTTCTCAGTGGTATCGGCAAAGATGGGATACAGATTTATCCTTAAAAATGCAGAAATGCTGGAGGGTGATGAGTTTCTTTTGACTTTTGAAAATCATGGATTCGCCAACGCTTTATTTGATATAGACGGGGTTATAAGTATAGGCGGATTCGAAGTGCCCTTCCCGGTTAGGCATTGCAGTATTGCCTGCGGTAAGGCGACGCCTTTCAAGATCGAATTACCAAAGATGGATAAGGGCAAATATGACCTGTCACTTTCATTTTTTAAGGCAGGTACCCTCAGACCCGTTTATTTCGCAAGCGCAGGATATGAGGAGGAGGCCAAGCTTCCCCTCGGAAAGATAATAAAGAAATGAGTAAGATGAAGATAGTAAAAATCGTAATAAGTGTATTACTGATCTCAACACTAGCAATTACCGGGATACGTATTGCTCCGGTTATAAGCATTTTTATGGCCAAAAGGTCTGTCACCCAGCAGCTTGGAAAAAAGCAGGATGGGGATATTGGAGGTGCCTTCAGGGGCATGTACCATATCTACAGTTTCAAGCCTAAGGATGAGGAAAACGAAAAGGCCAGAGAGGATGCTGTGGAGGAGTCCAATAAACATCCTGAGGAAAAGCTTGCCCTTGCTGAGTTCAATATCGTTAACTATCGTGACGGTGACATATCCGAAACCGGACTTTCAGAGATTGCTTCATACATGGACACTCTGATCAGTACGGGAAAAGGACTCATTGTCAGATTTGTTTACGATTGGAACGGCAATGCTTCCGGAAGAGAACCCGATGATATCAAGATCATGCTTCGTCATATTGAGCAGATCGCACCTATCGTTAATGAGAGAAAGCAGGATATCATTATCATTCAGGGGTCCTTAGCAGGCGCTTACGGGGAGATGCACGGTTCCAAGCATTCTAAGGATAAGAGTACGAAAAAGCTTATAAAGAAGCTTCATAAGTGCATAGATCCCGAAATCTATCTTGCTGTTCGAACTCCCAGAGTGTACAGGAGGCTTTCAGGTATAGCTCATACTTCGGATGTAAGTGAGATATCTTATAAGGAGGGCAAGCTTAGAGATCATATTTCTCTTTACAATGACGGGATGCTGGGAAGCAAGTCCGATACCGGAACATACGGTTCGAAGAGGCTTAAGTCTTCCAAGGATGGCAATATCGCAGCTGTTCGTAAGGACGAGATCGCTTTTCAAAAGGCTCTTTGTGATCTTGTTCCCAACGGTGGTGAGGTGATCAACGACAATCCATACAATGATATACCTGCAGCTATCACGGACCTTAGCAAGATGCATGTTACTTACCTTAATTCAGAGTATGATGAAGCCGTTATCAAAAAATGGAAGAACACACCATATCCCGAGGCTGTAGATGCATATGAAAGCGCTTATGATTATATAACTGCTTTTATGGGTTACAGGTACTATATTTCAAAGGCCAAGCTTGCGGTTGTCAAGTACCCCAAGAAGAACGATTCCCTTGGTATTACGATAACCAATGACGGATTTGCTCCTTATTACAGAGATGTGGAGATGATCCTTATCGTTAAGGGTGAGGATAACTTCTATAAGGAGATCAGAAAAACAACTGATATGACAGCTATGTCCAACGGTGAGTCAAGAACATTTAAATTTAAACTTATGAAAGAAGAATATGATAAGGGCGAGTACGATATCAGACTCACCATCAAGGATGCCATGAGTGGCAGGCTTATTCCTTTGGCCAATGATACAGTTGATGAGCAGGGCTTTTACAGTGTTGGACATATGGTAGTGGAGTAGTTTGCATGACTGAAAAGATAGATATAGCAAAATTATTGGAGGAGGGTCATAAGGCCCGGATCTCTCCCGAAGGCTACAGCATGTATCCTCTCATCATACCGGGAAGAGATCATGTGGAGCTGGAGCCTTTTGTTAAACAGCGGGACAAACTTCATCGGGGAGATATCCTTCTGTATAGAAGAGACACGGGGCTTTTGGTACTTCACAGGGTTCATCGCATTGATCCAGAGGGACGGCTTTATTTCTGCGGAGATAATCAAAGCGATCTTGAGGGGCCCATCATGCAACGGCAGGTATTGGGAAAGGTCAGCAGGATAAACCGTAAGGGCCGGGAGTTTAGTACTCATAATGTGCGTTATAAGTTTTACAGCGGATTTTGGATCATAAGCAGACCGCTTCGACCACTTATGCATACGGTAGCTCAGGGGTTTAGGAATATAGCAGGCTTTTTCAGACGTTTTATTAAAAGGCAGTGATGTTTTAAGCTTATGAGGTATATGTTTTGAAGATCAGAGACGATTACTTCTTGGCAGAAATAAAAGGAGATACCTACCTTCTTCCAAAGGGGCAGGCCATAGCAACATTTTCACATGGAGTCAGACTGGAGGGGGCAGGACGCTCTCTTGTTGAGGCAATGATGACCAAGGACGGTGCTTCCAGAGACGACCTGGTGGAACTGCTTTTTTCCGAGTACGGAGATTCGGTTTCAAGATCCGAAATTGAAAAGGACGTGGATCTGTTTATTGAATCACTTTCCGAAAAAGATATCTTTTTCAGAAGAAAAGGTTATGTGGTAAACTATGCCGGAGAAGAAGAACGGTTTTATAACATTGCCGGACTTCGTATCAAGTATACCGGACCTGAGTTTTTGCTGTATCCTTACCTGGATGCCTTTGGCTGCGAGGGTGGTAGGGCAGATATGGAGATCTGCGTTTATGATAGGAGCAGCACAGATTACAGGCTGGGCAAGATAATAGTCAGAAGCGATGAGATCCTCATCTATGATACCGGGTACGAATTCGGACTTATTTATCCTGCCAATACATACCTTAAGGAGATAATCGTTAAAAAGGACGGAAGCAGCGCAGCCTTTTATGTTTCCAATATGACTCATGAAGCTGCCAAGGAGGTATTCCTTGGAATGCGCTCCGCCTTTTTGGTGCTTGCTCAGAGTAGAGGATTTTTTGCTATCCACAGTGCTTCGGCACTGTATAAAAACGGAGTAGTCCTGTTTTCAGGCGTTTCCGGGGCGGGTAAATCCACTCACTCCAGGCTTTGGGAGGAACACTTCGGTGTAGATCTTCTTAACGGTGATCTGAACCTTCTGGGCATATCAGACAGGGGAGTTACGGTTTACGGACTGCCCTGGTGCGGAACAAGTGAGATATACAGACCTTTTGAGGAAAAACTTCACGGAGTATTTTTTATAACCCAGTGGGAGACCAATGAGGTCCGTCCCATTACCGGCAGTGAGAGAGTGCTGTCGCTTTCAAACCGCATGATATCACCTACCTGGACCAGGGAGGGATGCAGGCGGAATCTGGAATTTGCTATGAAGGCAGAGCCGTCGATCCTGCTGGCAGAGTTAAAGTGCAGGGTAGACAAGGAGGCAGCAGAGGTCGCAAAGGGAGCGCTGGATTCTTTTTTAAATTAGTATTATGGCAAGTCTCAAGTTTTATGTAAAAAGGATAAAAGAAGGCCGCCTGCAGGAAATGTGGCGCCAGACCAAATTTATCTATTCTTACGCAAGGAACAATTTCTTTGCCATAGTTTTTTATACCTTTTTGGGCATGAGCCAGTCTCTGGTTTCACTGGGGATGAGTTATATTTCCAAGGATCTGGTTGACGAGATAACGGGCTATACTTTTGACGGTACACTGATCCGAAATTTTGTTATCATGATCGGTATTACTATGGCTACAAGTGTTATCTCACAGATCACTTCCTACATCTCAGCCAAGATCAGTATGAAGGTGAGCTGCGAGGTTTCCAATGACATCTTTGAAAAGATCCTGGTTACCGATTGGGAGTCTCTGACCAATTATCATACCGGAGATCTTCTTACCCGCTGGGGATCTGATACCGGAGCCATTTCTACAGGTATCTTGAGTTTTATTCCCAATATCTTTATCTATTCATTTAATTTCATAATTGCTTTTTGGGTGTTGATCAGAAATGACTGGACCTTTATCCTCTTTGCATTTGGAAGTTTTCCAGTGAGCATTCTTTTGTCAAAGACACTTCTTACCCGCATGGTCAGAAACAATAAGAGATCTGCGGAGATGAGTGCTAAGCTTTCCGGATTCAATCAGGAGACTTTTTCCAATATCCAGACCATCAAGGCTTTTGACCTGATAAAACTCTATACCGATAAGCTTAAGAAGAATCAGCAGGAAGTTATTGATATGAAGCTGGAGTTCCAGAGGATGTCTATATGGACCTCTCTGCTTATGACCTTTGTGGGACTCGTTGTATCCAATGCTACTTATGGATGGGGAATCTATCGGGTTTGGAGCGGATCCATATCCTACGGTACTATGACCCTGTTTTTGACACAGGCGTCTAATCTGACATCATCCACCAAGAGCCTTACATCTCTTGTGCCTTCTATAATCAGCCTTACAACCTCGGCCGGAAGGCTTATGGATATCATAGATATGCCGAGAGAGGATTACTCCAATGACGACAAGGTAGTGGAGTTTATGGAAAAGCACAGGAGCGAGGGTGTAAGTCTGGAACTCAAGGATGTAGACTATTCCTATGCCAACGGAAATCTGGTATTTGATGGAGCAGATATCGAGGTAAGACCCCATGAAATCGTGGGTCTTGTTGGTCCCTCGGGAGAGGGTAAGACCACCATGCTTCGCCTTCTTCTTTCTCTTATGAAGACCACCGGCGGTACGGCTGAAGTGGTGGCAGGAGACGGAAGCTATTATGATGCTGAGAGGATCCCGCTGACACCTTCCACCAGAAAGCTGTTTTCCTATGTGCCCCAGGGCAATACCATGCTTTCGGGAACCATTGCTGAAAATATGCGTAATGTAAAGCAGGATGCAACGGATGAAGAGATCATAGAGGCTCTCAAGGCTGCCTGTGCCTGGGATTTTGTGGAAAAGCTTCCGGATGGTATAGAAAGCGTTATCAAGGAGCGGGGAGGCGGATTTTCCGAGGGCCAGGCCCAGAGGCTTTCCATTGCCAGATCCATTCTTCGAAAGTCACCCATCCTGCTTTTGGATGAGGCAACCAGTGCTCTTGATGTGGCAACGGAGAGGAGAGTACTCAAGAACATCATGAAGGACGATTATCCCAGAACCTGTATTGTTACGACTCACAGGCCCACTGTACTTTCAGCCTGCAACAGGGTTTACGCCATCAAGGATAAAAAGTGCGTAATATTATCCGAAGAGGAAATTGAAAAGATGAGTCACGATTTTTAAGGTTAGTGTTGCAAAAAACTATAACAAGATATAAAATGATCTCAAACCTATAACAAGATATAACAAGTTATAAAAGAATAATAAAGTTATAACAAGTTATAAAAGGAGATTATAAGATGGCTACAAATCCTTTTTCTTTATCCTTTGGGATTGAACCGGAGAGTTTTATTTCCAGATTTAAAGAATCGAGTGAGATAGAGAATGCTTTTACCTCTGAAAATCCTGTAAGTTACGCTTACATGATAACAGGTGTTAGAGGGAGCGGTAAGACTGTGATGCTTTCAAATCTTTCGGAGAGATTTGAGAAAAAAGAAGGTTGGATCGTTATCGGAGTTACTCCGGATTCGGACATTCTTAATTCTGTTGCTGCGAAGTTATACAGTCGTAATGAATTAAAAAAGCTTTTTATCAAAGCAAAGTTGGATCTTTCTGCATTTGGACTTGGAGTTTCTATCGAGCGGGGGAATCAGATATTTGATATAGAGACAGCTCTTGAGAGGATGTTGGAGGAACTCAAGAAAATGGATAAGAAAGTTCTGATCATGATCGATGAGATTGCCGGGAACGAATTTGTTAAGCCTTTTATAAGCGTATTTCAGCTTCTTATCAGAAAAAGACTTCCGGTATTTCTCATCATGACAGGTTTGTATGAGAATATCTATAACCTGCAAAATGAGAAGACACTCACTTTCCTTTATCGAGCACCAAAGGTTGTTATGGAGCCCCTTGGAATTGGCGCGGTATCCAGAAGTTATGCTCAGATCTTTAGGATTGATAGCGACGACGCAATGAACATGGCCAAACTTACCAAGGGATACGCTTTTGCTTATCAGGCGTTGGGCTATTTGTTTTGGGAGGCTCGTAGTAAAAACAAGGATTGTACGTATGAAACAGTGATATCTCAATATGACGATGTCCTGGAATCTTATGTATATGAAAAGATTTGGTCTGAACTTTCACCAAGAGAAAAAATGATAGTTTCCATGCTGGTGAAAAAAGACAATGCAAAGGTTTCGGATCTTAGAGATGAACTTGGAGAGTCTTCATCTAGTTTTTCTGTTTACAGGGACAGGCTTAAGAAAAAGGGAGTAATTGATACCACAACTTATGGAGTTATTTCTTTAAAACTTCCGAGGTTTGGTGAGATAGCAAAGGCGTGGATAGATTAAAATGGAAAAGAAAAAGCAGGGCGCCTGGCCCTGCTTTTTAAGTGTTTTGAAATCAGTCGATTCCGCCCTGTACGTTGGTCTCATGACGGCATACATATGAGATACCGGTAAGTGTAAGTGCCTCAGTAGCAGCCTGATCACCTGCGCTGACCCATACTTTGAAGGTAACATTGTCACCTGAGTAGTATCCGTTAGCATGTAGGTTACGTGTAACGACAACTGTATTGCCTGAGAATGAGCTGTCAAACTCTGAATATGCATTAGTAATTGGTGCGCTGAAGGTGTAAGTAAATACAACCTGAGTAGTAATGTGAGTTACATCTGTAGAATGCTTTGCAGACATCTCAAATACATTGTGTGAACCATTCCAACTCTGAACACTTCTGCCATCAACAGTCCAGCAGTCTGTGCTTTCGGTTGAACCACTTGCAGCGTAAACACCCTCTGCAAGATCATCATTGCCAAGTACAACCGGCTTAATATACTCGCTCATTTCCTCTTTTTCTCCCTTATTAAACAAAATCCCTCTAAAGTACAAAACTAGAAAAAATATCTGTTAAAATTGTTTTATCATGTTTTTTTTTGCATGTCAATTAGGTTATCCACATTGTACTTGAGATTGTTCACGATTGTGATATTTTTTGCAGGAATTTTGTGTACAACTTTTTGCTATGTGAAGAATTGTCAGAAAATAGTGGGCTAAAACAGTAATCCATGCTTTGAACTGAAAACAGATTGTGGTAACATATAAAGTGGAATAGGGTTTGTTTTTGGGGTTATTTTATTTATGAAAAAGGATCTGATAGATTTTTCTAAAGTTAATATAAGACATGCTGCCGGATGTACTTTTCTCATAGACAGTGAGTTTGATGGTGCTCTTTATCATAAGCCCATTAAGATCAACGAGGTGGGAGAGAAGATCGTTTGTCTTTTGAAGGATGGAAGATCAGCAGGAGATGCAGCTGCGGCACTTTCCGCTGAGTATGGTATTGATCAGTCGGAAATTAGACAGGATGTGGATGCATTTCTGGCATCTCTTAATGAAAGTTACGAGGTTTGGCGGTGAAGATAGATTTTGTTGTAACATGGGTTGATCCTTCCGATAAGGAATGGCTCAAAAAAAAGAGGAGTTTTGAAAAGGCTCAGGGTGTAGGAACTGATATTACCACTACTGATAATAGGGATGTAAGGTACAGGGACTACGGGTTTTTTAAGTATTTTTTCAGGTGTATAGAAAAAAACGCTCCCTGGGTCCATAGGATTTTTCTTGTCACAGACGGACAAATTCCGGATTTTATGAGAGCCTCCCATCCCAAACTTAAGGTGATAGATCATAGGGATTTTATTCCTGAGGAGTATCTGCCGACTTTTAACAGCAGTCCCATAGAGCTTAATCTTCACAGGATACCCGGGCTTTCAGAGCATTTTGTTTACTTCAATGATGATATGTTTTTAACAGATGCTGCAGAGCCGGAGGATTTCTTTGTTGAGGGTAAACCTTTGGACATGTTTGCTCTTCAGCCGGTGGTTGCCAATCCTGACAATCCTGTTATGACCAGAGTGCTTCAAAATGAGGCCCTTATACTTTCAAAGCATTTTGATAAGAGATCTTATATTTTGCACAATATCCCCGGTGTATTTAAGCCGGGATATCCCGTTAAAAACTTCGTTTATAATGCGCTGGAATTGGCTTTTCCCAGGTTTACCGGTTTTTACAATGTTCATGGTCCTATGAACCTTTGTAAGTCTACTTTCGAAAAACTTTGGAATCTGGAGGGTGAGGCTCTTTCCGCAACCTGTTCCAACAAGTTCAGGTCGGACAGTGATGTTCCCATATATGTTTTCAAGGATTATCAGAAGCTTACGGGCAACTATCACCCGGTGAATATGGAGCGTGATTTCGGTTACTATGAGCTTTCCGACAGCAACAGAAGGCTTTGCCATGATATCCGAAAGCATACTCACAAGTTTATCTGCATCAACGATCCCAATAGGGATTTCAACGTTAAAAAGGCAAGAAAACAGGTTATAAAAGCGTTTCAGTCGGCATATCCCGAGAAAAGCAGTTTAGAAAAGTAGGTACCATTGTGGATCATATCACCCGTACGGAATATTCTGCAAGAAATACCGCAGTAGCACTGGTCTCCAGGATCATTGCCATACTCATGGGTTATGCGGTCAGAGTAGTTTTTACGGCTGTTCTTTCAACCTCCTATGTGGGAGTTTCAGGTCTGTTTACGGACATAATCAATGTGCTTTCCCTGTCGGAACTGGGAATAGAGACAGCCATAACCTACGCCCTTTATTCACCCGTGGCTTTTGGAGATATTGAAAAACAAAAGTCAGTGATGGCCCTTTATCGCAGGTTGTATAGGATAGTAGCTCTTTTGGTCACGGCCTTCGGACTGGCGCTGATACCTTTTATGGGGATCATCATATCCGATCCCGGAGACGTGACAGACCTTACGCTGATCTATATATTATATCTTGCCGGTGCGGTAGTTTCTTATTTTTTCATATATCGCAAGACTCTGATGGATGCATCCCAGATCAGGTATGTGGGTGTCGCCTGTCATACGGTTTTTCTTGTGATCCAGGATGTGCTTCAGATCGTTATTTTGATAACAACAGGTAATTTCATCCTGTTTTTGTGCATCGGTCTTTTGGCCACCATTGGTTATAACGTTACGACCTCCCTGCTGGCTACACGAAAGTATCCTTATCTGAAGGATCGTAACGTAACACCTCTTCCGAAAGAAGAGAAGGATGACATTTTTAAAAATATCGGTGCAATGCTGATGCATAAGGTGGGCAATGTTGTGGTCAACAACACAGACAATATCCTTTTGTCTGCCATGACGGGCCTTGTCAATGCCGGTATTTACGCCAACAATTTTCTTGTGTTTGCATCTATCAGACAGCTTCTTAATGAGGTTTTTGACAGCATTACAGCCAGCGTTGGAAATCTTTCTGTTACTGAGGATGAGGAGCGTGCCGGCAGGATATTTGACTGTGCTTTCTTTGTGGGGCAGTGGATGTTCGGTCTGGCGTCCATATGTATCTTCATGCTTTTGCCGTCATTTAGTTTTCTGTCCTTTGGAAAGACCTATGCCTATGAGTACTGGCCTATGCTGGTTATAGCTATCAATTTTTATGTGACCGGTATGCGGAGAGCCACTATCGTATACAGAGATGCCTGTGGACTTTTCTATTACGACAGATACAAGGCGGTGGCAGAGGCACTTATCAATATAGTTGCATCAGTGCTTTTGACCATGAAATTTGGTTTTATCGGCGTTTTCCTGGGGACCTTTGTGGCGACCATGACCACGTCTTTCTGGGTGGAGCCTTTTGTGCTGTATAAGTACAAACTCCACACACCTCTGTGGGGTTATTTTAAGAAATATTTCCTGTATTCATTGGTATTTGGGGTATGTCTGTTTTTGACAGACTATCTCAGCAGATATTGTGAAGGTTTGCTGGGCATTGGAAATGATAAGCTTTTGATCCTGCTTGTGTTCAGATTATTCTTCTGTGTGATCTTTGTGGATCTGTTTTATCTGGTTTGCTTTTTCAAAAAAAAGGAATTTGCACTTGTTGTTGAAAAAGCGAAGTTTTTATACAATAAAAAAAGGGGATAAAATGAAAAAAGATAATCTTCTTTTAAGGGAGGAGAGACAGCTTCTGGCGCTTTTGAAAGCATCTGTAACAGGTCATCCCGACAGATATAAAAATGTGGTGCTGGGAGATGAAATAGGTGATATTGCCCGGGCTCATGCAGTCTCTTCTCTTATATTCGAGACGGTTTCTGAGTGCACCGGAAAAAGCGGAGCTTTGTATGAGAGGATAAGACGTGATACGGAGCAGATCACGTTGCAGAGTTACAGGCTATTGTTTGAGACCAGGCGGATCTGCAGTCTGCTGGAAAACGAAGGCGTTAGGATCGCAGTTTTAAAGGGGGCTGCAGTATCATCTTTTTATCCTTATCCGGAGTACAGAAAATCCGGAGATATAGATATCCTACTTTGTGATATCGACAAAAAAGATAAGGTTATTTCAATGTTGAAAAACGATGGATATAAGATTTCCGACTATCAGCCGGCTTTGCATCAGATCGTGCTGGAGGGAAAGGCCGGAATAGAGATCGAACTCCATGTTTTACTGGCAGAGCCCTTTGACAATGACAGGATCAACAATTACATGGATTACCTTGTGCCTGATATTGCAGAGCATATCATTTGCTGGGAAGTGATGGGTGTCGACCTTCCGATCCTGGATGATAAGTATCAGGCATATGAACTCCTTCTTCATATGCTTCAGCATTTTCTCAGAAGAGGCTTTGGACTCAAACTGCTTTGTGATTGGGTAGCATATTGGAATGACAGATTTGATAATTGCAGGCCTGATATAGCCGGCGAATATAAAAGACTTGTATCCGAGTCCGGATTGTCAGGTTTTTCCGATATGATAACAGGAATATGTTATACTTATCTTGGGCTTTCCGAAAAGGCTTTGAG
This sequence comes from Lachnospiraceae bacterium, assembly GCA_016288825.1. Taxonomy (GTDB): domain Bacteria; phylum Bacillota; class Clostridia; order Lachnospirales; family Lachnospiraceae; genus Weimeria. Next base: position 39,046 of record JAEELH010000091.1, read on the forward strand.
AGGACTGGCTATCGATGTTAATAAAAATGCCATAGACAGGAGAGCAGCAGCTCTGTTTATGCGTGAGGTGCTGGATGGCGGAGAGTTCGGAGACCTTGAAAAAGATCGTATGGTCATGCTCAGGGATACTAGTCTGATCTCGTACATAAGAGAGTTTCATCATCAGATGAAACTCAACTTTCCTGAAGCCGGTAAGTATCCTGTGGCTTGGCCTGCTTTATGGTCTTATACCCTGGGAAAGTTCATTTATAATAATATTAACAAAAGACACACTACGGCTGCCAATATCCTAAAAAAATCCGGAGAAAGAAGCCGGATCATGAAGCAGATCCGTTTGTGGGAAAAGTAATCTATTGAGATGGAAATAGCACTTTATGTTTTAGCATTCATTTTCGGGACCTGTATTTTCAGTTTTTTGAACGTTGTCATATACAGGCTGCCCAGAAAAGAAGACTTTATAAGAGGCCGGTCCATGTGCCCGAATTGCGGCCATATCTTGAGTTTTTTCGATATGATGCCGATATTATCATGGGGACTACTTTGTGGAAAATGCAGATACTGCGGGGCAAAGATCTCTGCCAGATATCCGCTGGTAGAGGTGCTGGGTGGCATATTTGCAGTTTTGAGCTTACGGTTTTATGGGATCAGTATCTACACGATCCTTGCCTTTGCCTTATGCTCGGTTCTGACCTGTGTGGCCTTTATCGATCATGACACAATGACTATTCCTGATGGGCTGATAGTTGCTGTACTTATTTTAGGTGCAGTTGCGGTATTTGTTGACGATGCTCCATGGTATGAGCACCTTATCGGCTTTTTTATGATCAGCGTTTTTATGCTGGTTCTGTCTCTGGCTATTCCACAGGCTTTTGGAGGCGGAGATATAAAGCTTATGGCGGCCTGCGGTTTGTTTCTTGGATGGAAAAATGTAATTTTCGCCTTCTTTGTAGCAATACTTATAGGCGGGATATTTGCAGCTTTTAAGGTTCTTAGAAAAGAGAAGGGTAAAAAAGACCTTATTTCTTTCGGGCCTTTTCTCTGCATGGGCGTTGTGACGGCCATGTTTGTGGGCAAAATAGCACTTGTTTATTATTTGAGTTTACTGGGCATTTGATATGGAAAAAACGATTAAAAAAATGCTTAAAAATAATAAGGGAGCCACTATAGTGTTTGCTTTGGTTGTCTTTTTGATAGCGTCCATTGTTTGCATAACTATAGTCAATGTGGCTCTGTCAAACCTTAGCAGATCATCTGCCAGAAAATCTCGGGAGCAGGAAAGACTGGCAGTGGTAAGCGCTGCGAATTATCTGGGATCGAATGATACAGACATTATTACAGCGCTTAATACCGTGGCTGAGGGTAATACTTGGTCTGTGGATGTGATCGGCGATACGGATGCAAGTTCCGCACTTTCCGCAACTATTCAATGGACTGAGGTTGATCCCGGCGTGGCTTTGACAGCGCTTATAAAGTCAGGTGATTATTCTGCGGAAGTCAGGCTCGTTTATGAGCCGGCTACACCACCGGCAACTCCAAAGTGGAATATAAGCAGGTTTAAAAAGAAATGAAAAAAAGTGTTATAATACAGATAAAAAGAATTATAGGAAAGCTCAGTGAGATATCCGGGGAGACTATAGTGGAGACGCTTGTTTCCATGCTTATTGTGGTCCTTGCTTTTATGATGCTTGCCGGCGCTATCGTGGCTGCAGCCAGAGTTAATTCTGCTACAGAGAATCGGACTATGTTCGTGAACCAGGCTGATGCAACTGCTATTACCGGTGCGACCGTTGAGATCACCACAAGCACCGGAACCATAACCAGAAAAACAGTTAAAAAGTATAAAATGAAGGATTCATCAGGGACTTTGTATTATTATGAGTAAAGATAATTCATTGAAAAAAAGAATACAAAAGATCCTTAGGGGAAAGAGCGGATTTACCATGACGGAGCTTCTTGTAGCAGCCCTTATCATGGCTCTTGCTACGGCTACCATAACCTCTGTTATAGTTGTGGCTTTTCGCAATTTCTATAAGACGGTTCAGAGGACGGAGGCGCAGTTCCTATGTGCATCTCTTTCAGAGTTTGTTGAAGATGAGCTGATGTTTTCAAATAAAGTGACCGTTTCTCCGACCGGTGATATTTCCTGGTCAGGCGGTACGCACAATATGGGGAGTAATATAAGTTTCTACGTGAATACCGGCACCGGTGCATATACAAAGGTCAGCGGATCTACGCCGAATACCTATGGCAGGATCGTTATAACCGGGGACAACTATTCGGGCAAGTATTTTAAAGCAGTAACGGACGGCTCATATGATGTGGAAAAAGGAAGAGGATATTCTCTTTTGGCCGGTATGTCACTTGAGTGGGATGCATCAAATAAACTGTACAAAGTAAAGATAGTAGTAGTTGACAAGGATGATAAGTCTTTATTATTGTCCGATGAAGAGTTTACGGTGAAACCACCCTCTGTTACAGTTTGAGGAGTGAAAATATGAAGAGATTTAGCTGGAAAAAAATATGGTCTGAATCCGGTTTTACTCTTGTAGAACTTTTGGTCACAATGGCCGTTATAGTGATCCTGGGCTCCGTCGCAGTAGTGGCGGCTTCTTCCATGCTCAGAAATATGAGGCAGGCTTCATCCGACAAGGTTGCAGAGAGCATGTATACTGCGATCTCTGCCCATTTGCAGGAGGTTTACGCCTTTGAGCATGTCAAGGTGGAGACTCTACAGGACGCAAACGAAGCCCTTGGCGGAGTATCGGGTGATCCTGTCAAGATCCTTTATGTGAAAAAGGATGTGGGAACTTCTCTTGGTGCTGATGCTGCCAAACTTAATATAGTACTGGGGGAGAATGGCAGTGCTATAGGCGCTGACTATTACGGTGACAGCATCATAGTAGAGTATAATCCCTCCAGTCTTCAGGTCAATTCTGTTTTCTACAGCAGTAGTGTTTCTCCCGCGCTGTATTATACTCCTTCAGGTTCGGATTCACTTTCGGATCTGAGAAGCTCTGTGTCAAAAAGGATGCACGAGTTCAACGGATATTTGGGATATTATGAGGCTAAAACGGCCAATCTTCCTGAACTTGCTACAGATGAGTATGGTGTAACAGTTGGCCAGACAGATAGTAATTATACCGGTGATCCCATCAGACATCTAAGAAATATGGATGAACTCACTGCGCCCATCATAGTTCATATCCCCAAAGACGAAGTTGATAATATCGAAAAGCTTAAGTTTGAGATAACCGTTACCGGTAAGGAAAGCGGCGCCTCGGCAAAGATAATTTATGATGAGCAGGATGCCACAAGAGGTGGGATCCTTAAAAACTATAGAGCAAATCTGCTAAAGGGTTCTAATAAGTTTAGCGAAGCCAAGATGGTTTCCTTTGAGATCGTTCTGGATAATCTTAAGGAGGGCAATTTCAAGAGTCTTTTCTGCAATGATGCAGCCACGGATATCAGTACCGGCATCAGATTCTACGGTGAGACAACAGGAGATGATCCTAAGCCTGTTATAAGAGAGAGCAAGGTGCCGATCCAACTGAGTCCTGCAGGTAAGTACTTTACGCCTGGAGAGGATATAGAGGTAAAGGTATCAGCTATATCTGTGGATGGCACGGAAAGGACCATTTCAGTCGATAGTGAGAATTCCGCTACTGATAACAGCCTTTTTGCCTGTGGATCCGGTAAAAAGTCTGATGGTGGTGATCACTATGCTGCGTACCTGGCATACCCAAGACACCTTCAGAATCTGAGCACCGATATAAGCGGCATAGGCAGTGGCGTAACAGAGCCTTCTATTCGCGCATATCAGGTTGCTTCAATTGACTTTACAAAGACAGGGAAACATCTTTGGGCCAGCATTTATTCTGATAAGGATGAGGCGAATCCTTATTATTCCATCATGCCTTTTTCACCCATTGAGAATTCCCACGTAGCCTCTCTTTACGGAGACTATACTCTTAATTATGTGGCAGCAACGGGTATCAGCGCTCATACTGAGCGATCTGAAGGATTCGTTGGTTCAACATATTTCAGCATTAACGGACTTATTATCAGATCCACGGCAACTAAAACGGTTACAAATGCAGGATTATTTGCCGGATTCAATGGAAGTAAGATTAAAAATATATCTATTTCAAATCCCAGGATATCCGGAAGCGGAGTGACGGGTGGACTTATTGCCAGGCTCTCTATGAAGAATAATGAGAGCCTTTCCATCGAGAACTGTGCCCTTTATATGACAGACGAGTATTGCACCTCATATAATGTGAATAGTTCACCCTACGGAATCGCAGAGAAAACCGGTGATTCTTATATACAGGACGATCTGGATGCTAAGGGAATTTGGATGTCAGGAAAAACACGCTCCGGTGGACTTATAGGTGAGTTTGTCCATGACAGTTCGGATGCATCAACCGGTAATCCTAGTCTTGTAATAAAAAATTCTAATGCTTCCACGGTGATAGACACTACTGATTCAAACGGAGCTTCAGGTGGACTCATCGGTTTTGTGGGTTCAGAGAGTTCTGTTGTTTCGGTTGAACTCAATAAATGCTATGCTGATAGTTATATCTACGGAGCAGATACCGGCGGTCTCATTGGAAGGATCGCTGCTTCGAGTACTGTAAAAATGTATAGTTGCTATACTGCGGGATTTCAGGATGGCGCTATTCAGTCGGGTTTGGCGAACGGAACTATAAACTTCGTATCCTCAAGCTATGCCTTTACTCAAATGAATGTGACCAAAAATACCAGCACATTTTCTACCGCTGCTGATATTACCAATTCAGATGGAAAAGTGTATTATTTCCCGCAAAGCAAGTCAAATTCCGGAAATGCGGGTAATGTAAATGATGACGAAAACACCAAGAATGTGGAGGAACTTTCGTCACCGGGAGAGACCAAAACAATCAGTGAACTTTTGCTGACTGCACTTGGTTCCGATTTTGAGGCTGATCCGGGAGATACTTGCCCCTATAACCTCAGGGACGGCATGGCCCTTTCTATATATTCAAAGCCCAGACTGAAAAGTATGGTGCACTACGGAGACTGGGAAGAGGACTTCACAGCCGGTGCTCTTTGTTATTATGAGAAATACGTCAAGGCCGGAAGCAACGTTCGGTTCTATGGCGGTAATTATAATGTGCTCTATAACAATCTTGAACACGGTGAAGCTGTCAAGGCGGATGGATATGGTCTCGTATTCAAGAAGAATGATAATACCGCGCCGGTACCGGATTCTGCCAAGGTCAAGTATTATTTTGCAGGGGGCTCTACGTCGGATGAAGAGGTGATCGATCTTAAGACAGCAGAACCACTGGAGTCTGAGTATGAGGACGAGACTTATCTCATCTATAAGCTCAAGAATAATTATGTCAATTATCCTCTCGGAACTGCTTCGCCTTTCTATACCAAGGTGGAGGTTACATACGTAAAAGACGGAACAGAAACAAATACTGAGGTTTTCTATTTCAATCCTCATTTTGCCAGGGCAGTAGGCTATCTGGGCATCAAATCCGGTTCCTCTGAGATTAATGTACCGGAGCTTAAGCCTAACGGAACTATCTATGTTCGTTCTGCCAGACATCTGTACGATATGAGCCTGTATTATAAGTTTTACAGAACTTCTACAGAGGGACGTACCTTCAGACAGACCTATGATATAAGCTATACGGATTATGACTGGCAAGGATACTTTAACAGCGATATTCCTGAGGGAAGCTGCATAGTTCGTCAGAATCCTATTGGCCTTTCCCAGGCTGAAAGCTTTAAGGCAAACTACAACGGCGGATGCTATAAGATCCGTAATATCAGCTTTGTTTTGGAAAGCGGAAAGTCCGGCGGAACCTGCTATACCGGTCTTTTTGGAATAAATGAAGGAAATCTCAGTAATATTGTTCTTTTTGCTGACTATGATGAAAAAGATGTAACTGTTCCTAATATTGGCAATTTTGAGGATACAAGATCAGTAAAACACTATTATGTTGCTAAAAATGCAAAGGTTTACCATTATGCGGGTTCAGATGAAGATATCAACAAGAATAAAAAGCTTTATCTTGGTATATTGGCTGGAATGAATTGCGAAGAGGGAAATATAACTAACTGCGCGATTGCCGGTTATTGTATGGCTGATACCAGGGGAACTATCGTAGGAAATACCAACGGCTATATCTATGCCGGAGGACTGGTAGGAGAGAACGAAGGTACTGTATCCGATTGTTCTGCAGATACGCCCCAGATCAAGCTTACCACTAACTATACTACCGTGTTTATCGGTGGATTTTCCGGAAGAAACTCCGGAACCATTAATAATTCATACAGTCTTGGCCATATCGAGGTCGTTAATCCCAGAGGCGGTTCCATAACTCTGGGTGGTTTTGCTGCCATAAATAGTGGTGAGATTTCATCTACATACTGCGCAGAGCACATTGTTTCTGCAGGTAATACTACTGTATATGCTTTTGCGCCTAATGGAGGAAGTATCAGAAAATGCAATTATCTGAGCAACGGTACATATTCTTACGTTAATCATCTTTACTCTTATACCTATACAGGGGATGTGGGTGCAGGTACAGCGAAGTCAAGAAGTGATCTCGTTAATGAGGCAGATAAGACTACACAAAAGGCTGAAAAAACTGTAGATTATCCGGGATATAATGAGGATAACCAGGATTATCCCTATAGGGCAGTAGTTAAAGATATCAGGAATCAGTATATCCATTACGGTGACTGGCAGAAGAATCCCGGCATGGGAGGGTATGGTATCTTCTATTGGGAAAAGGAAGAAGAAGGCGGTAATGCCGGATATCATTTCTCCTATACAGGAGTAGATCCGACCAATAATGCTGAATTTGCGGGATCCACCCTTTGTAATGCCCATGACGATAAGGGTATTATAGTAGACTACGGCTACGGTTATTATGTGAAAAAGGGCAGCGAAGGTTCTGTAACATCTTCAGTTACCGGACTTAGAGTGCCTTCATCATTCAGTCTTTCAGACGAGGCTAAAGAGCTGCAACAAAAGCTGCAACAAGAGCTGCAAAAAGAGGTGCCTGATTATACCTTCTATCCCTACAGGACGCTTAAGGCTAATTCTACGGATTATGATAATTATATTTATTTGAATTATTCAGCAGATCAAGTTGTAAATGCAGATAACAATACGGATATCAGAAACGGAGAATGGAATCTGACTAAGGATGGTGTAACAAGGACCTTCTATGTGGCTCCTTTCTTCGCTAATGCAATGTCATTAAAAGATGGCGATCCTTCAAAGCTGACTGTTACCTCACAGGATGGCATCAATAAGACGGATTACAGTATAAAACCGGGAACAAAAACCGATTCAAAATCGAATCCTTACGAGATCCGTACTGTAGAACAGCTCCAGTATATCAATTGGAATGCAAATAAGAAGAATGTTTCCGAACTTGCTGAAGATGATACAAGTATTTATAAGAGCTTCCCTTATCTTGCTTATGCTACGGTAACAGGAAAGGGCACGCAGAAAAAGGCCGATGCCGGACATAACCAAACCCTTGAATTCCTGCAGACTCATGATGCCAGCGGAATGGACAAGAGTGGGAATCCTGTAATATCCAACTACACACCGATAGCTGCAAGTCATAATGCAAGTAACTATTCCAATTATAATGCTACCCTTTATGCATGGTTTGGAAGTAATTATGATGGACAAAGCTACAAGATAACAAATATCAACATCAGCTCAAATGCTTTCTCGGTGGGCGTATTTGGCGTTACCGTTAGTGCGGGTCTTAAGAATATTATTCTCTATTCAGACAAGGATTGCGTTATAGAACGAAGAGACGGGTCTGTTTTAAAGGAAGGCGGATACAGCATAGGTGGTCTTGTGGGTATCGCATATAAATATGCTGATGCAGCCGTAGGAACGGGAGCTATAGAAAACTGTGCTGTTGCAGGATATAAGATCAAGGACGAAAGTACAAATCGCCAGACTCGTGGTGAGTCTAATGTAGGCGGACTTGTCGGTGCTACAAGAGTTGATGTTAAAAACTGCTCGGCGGTAACGGATATTGAGATCAATTGTACTCACAATAACGGTCATTCCACCTGGGGAGATTATGTTCGTACAGGTGGTCTTGTTGGTGCGCTTCCCGGTACGGCCATTAACTGCTATTCAGGTGGAAGTATCAATGTAGGCAAGGCTACTCTTGCTGAATCAAGGAGGCAGAACGGAAGTGTTATAGCAGAATCCGAAGAAGAAGGTGCTATTTGCGACAGAGCTAATAGTATGAATGTGTATATCGCAGGTATAGCAGGTAGTGCCTTCAGTATGAACTATCAGAACTTTACAAATAAGGATAGTGGTGATGATGCATCTCCTACCATGGTTAACTGCTATACCTACGTGGAGTTCCCTGAGATGAGAGGAAGCATTAGGTCTATTACTATGATAGCCTCTCTTGCAGACAGATATGGCAATGAGGGTACATCTAATTCTCTAAGGGTACATGTTATAAACTGTCATTATCTGAATACATTTGAGCACGTCAAGGTAGAACATGCTGCAAAGTTCAAGATCAGATCGGATGGATCACACATTGCGAAGATGTCTCCATATGAAGCTCTTAATGAAACTGCTAATTACATCTTTAATGATAACACCCAGGCTGATGAAACCTTCTTTGATAACATGCTTCGGGGTGGCGGCGCATATTGCAGCCGTGTGACCGGTTATAATAACCAAAGAATAACCAGTTCCAACACTTTGGATATTGACGTCCATCCATCACCTGAAACTTATAAGCAGCTTTCAGGAAAAGGAAGTGTGACAGTATATAAATACATATTAGGAAATAACCAAACTGACACAATAAGAGAATATGTCACGTATCCAAATATAAAGGAGGCTTTGAATAACCCTAGTATTGTTCTTGCTCCCACAGCTGGTGGACAAACTGCAAAAGCGCGTTGGACTAATGCAGAACAGAGTACTGTTGTCGGTAAATATGGTTGGGTTACAGTTGAACAGAATAACGCAAATATCGACGGTAAATACAGCTTCCCGGGCAATCATAAGGAACTGGACGGCTTAAACTATCCCTTTCCGACTGTTGTTACGCAAAAGGATCTAGTATTTAACAGGGATGTAAATGTTCATTACGGCGTATGGCCCCTTTCCGGTATGTACTGGTCAGAGGCAAGAGCAGAGATGGATATCTTTGGTGATCAGGCAGACGACGGATATGCTTATAAGGAACTTAAGATATTAAAATCAGGAGATGCCAGTGTTACTGTTGATACAATTAACAGTTCAATGGAAGTTAAAGATATAGTAGTGGCAGAGACAGTCACAAAGAGCGGCGATAAATATATCGTCAAGTTTAAGGCGCTTAAAACCGGAACCGAAACCATTACGGTGGGAACCGCAAAACTTATTCTTGAGGTAAAGGCCAATCTTCGTATTGGTACGGATCCGGCGGAAGTAACGGTTGCAAAGGGTGAGAATCAGATAATTAAACTTATTGCAAATGCGACCTCTACATCGGACACTCCTGAGGTAAAAGATTTTTCCAAGAAGGCTGAGTGGACAGTAAATATTCGAGATAATGGCTCCAAGCATGTGGGTAATCTCGGAAGTGGAGTTTATAAAAAGACCTATAGTGTAGGAACCAATCAGAGCACTGTTACCGGAGAGAATCCCGGAAAGACCCAGATAGTGGTTAAGGCTGTTGTAGAGTACAATGGCGTTAATTATGATTCTTCACTGTATCTGCCGCTTCAGACTTTTGGCGTTATTGGATTATCAAACCATGGTCTTGGCACCGCAGCGGGAACCAACGGATTCAGGAATGAAACCAGCCGTGCTCTAAGTGGTGAAAAGTCAGGAGCGAATAGCAGTGATTTTGGTTCTGACGCTCCTATATTGTCTGAGGATG
>JAEELH010000092.1 GCA_016288825.1 Lachnospiraceae bacterium
AATCCCGGAAGACTTGAGTTTGCAAAGCGTCTCGGCGCTAACCAGACAGTCAACTTCGGAGATTACCAGGGTATAGAGGCACTGACCAAGGCAGTTTACGATTCCTTCGGAGGACATCTTGCGGATTTTGCCTTCCAGTGCACCGGAAATCCCAAGGCTCACGCTAACATTTACAAGTTCATCCGCAACGGCGGCGGACTTTGCGAGCTGGGATTCTTTGTAAATGGTGGTGATGCCCAGATCAATCCCCACTTTGATCTTTGCTCAAAAGAGATCAACCTGGTGGGCTCATGGGTTTACACTCTGAGAGATTACGGCACCACATTTGACTTCCTGAAGAGGGCAAAGGCTATCGGCCTTCCCGTAACGGATCTCATTACACACCGCTTCCCGCTGGATCAGATCAACGAAGCACTTCGTACTAATCTGGCGATGACAGGTCTTAAGATTGCAATCGTAAATCAATAGACACATAGCAACACATTAACGTAACTGTTTAGCGCAAAGGAGCGATCAATGGAACATCAGGCAGTAGGTTTACTTGAAGTGTACGGTCTTGTCTGTGCATTTCTCGCAGCGGATGCAGGCTGCAAGGCAGGCAATGTAACGCTGGAGATCTTTGATAAAAACAAACCGGCCAATGCGGATTCACTTCCTGTTCCCCTTCTGGTAACTATCAAGTTCAGAGGCAGGGTAGCGGATGTTAAGGAAGCCATGGCAGCTGCAGCTGAGGTGGCAAAAAACACTACCGGAATTGTTTGCTCCCACATCATTCCGAGTCCGACATCGGATACAGAAAAGATGTTGAAGATCAGTGCGCTGGATAAAAATTAAGTTTTCCGATAAGGAGGAAAGAAATGGCATCACTTGAAGCATTAGGAATGGTAGAAACAAGAGGTCTTACAGCAGCTATCGAGGCAGCTGATGCAATGACCAAGGCAGCTGAGGTTACTCTCATAGGAACAGAGAAGATCGGTAGCGGACTTGTAACAGTTATGGTTCGCGGAGATGTAGGCGCTGTTAAGGCTGCTGTAGAGTCAGGTACAGCTGCAGCTTCCAAGCTCGGTGAGCTTGTAGCTTCACATGTAATCCCTCGTCCTCACAACGACGTAGAGATGATCCTTCCCAAGATCAAGGCGTAATTTTTAGGAGTAGATAATGAGTAAGGCTTACGGTTTTATCGAGATAAGCGGCGTGGTAGCTGCTATCGATGTTTTGGATATAATGTGCAAGGCGGCAGAAGTGGAACTTGCTACCTGGGAGAGAAAGCTGGGCGGACGCCTGGTAACTCTTGTGGTAGAGGGTGAAGTATCAGCCGTAAAAGCTGCTGTTGAGGCAGGTATGACTGAATACAATATCAGAAAGCCGGTTTCACACGGAGTTATCCCTGCACCTCATGAGGAGATCCAAAAGATAGTGGCCGTATCAGCCAGCAGATGGAAAAAGAAACCGGAGAAGAGCTCCGAACCCAAGATGCTTGGTCAGGATCCCCCGGATTTCAATCTAAAAGAACAAACCAAATAGTTATAAACAAAAACAGGAGGTAATCAAAATGGCAAACTCACTTGAAGCATTAGGAATGGTTGAGACCAGAGGTCTCGTAGCAGCAATCGAGGCAGCAGATCAGATGTGCAAGGCTGCAAACGTAACACTTGTAGGAACAGAGAAGATCGGTAGCGGACTCGTAACAGTTATGGTTCGCGGAGATGTAGGTGCAGTTAAGTCTTCTGTTGAGGCCGGTTCTAATGCAGCTTCTTCACTTGGAGAGCTTGTAGCTACTCACGTAATCCCTCGTCCTCACAATGATGTTGAGATGATCCTTCCCAAAGTTAAGTAATTGAGGTGATCGAATTGGATAACAGCAGTGTAGAATATATTACAAGGCTTGTTATATCAGCCATTAATGAAAGTGGTACCGATTCTCCGAAGATGAGTGTACCTGTTGGTGTTTCAGCTCGCCACATCCACCTGACTCAGGAGGATGTGGAGAAGCTCTTCGGTCCCGGATATCAGCTGACTCCCAAAAAGGAACTGATGGGCGGACAGTGGGCAGCCAATGAGCAGTGCACACTTGTAGGACTTAAGCTTCGTGCTATCGAGAATGTTCGAATTCTCGGACCGGTACGTTCAAAGTCTCAGGTAGAGATCTCGGCTACAGACGCCAGGACTCTGGGAGTCAATGCTCCCATAAGACAGTCAGGTGATCTGGCGGGATCGGCTCCCATAGCTCTGGTAGGACCCAAAGGTGCGATCTATCTGGATGAGGGCTGCATCGTTGCAGCACGTCACATCCATATGACACCTACAGAGGCATCTTCAGCAGGGCTTAAGGACGGAGATATGGTAAAGGTACGCATGGCAAGCGACAGGGGAGCGGTACTTGATAATGTCAAGGTACGTGTAGACCCCAGCTTTTCTCTTGAAATGCACATTGATACAGATGAGGCCAATGCCTGCCAGATCAGGCAGGGAGATGTGGCATATATCATCTGATGAGGTAACGTCATGATCGTTGGAACAGTTATGGGGAGTATTTTCTCCACAAGGAAAAGCGAAAAACTTGTTGGTAATAAGTTTATGATCGTTCGTCCCGAGAAGTCCATGAATACTCAGGGATCGGATTTGATCGCGATTGACATAATCGGTGCCGGTATCGGAGAAAAGGTACTGGTTGCCACCGGTTCTGCAGCCCGTATCGGTTGCGACTGTGCAGACGCTCCGGTGGATGCGGCAATAGTCGGTATTGTAGATGAGGGCCAGGACGGTATGGAGGTTTTGGGTTCATGAATATAGATGAGCTTAAAAATATAGCCAGAGAGGCAGGTGTTGTGGGAGCCGGTGGAGCCGGCTTCCCGGCATATGCCAAGATGACAGAGGCAGCGGATACGGTGATCCTCAACTGTGTTGAGTGTGAACCTCTTTTAAAGCTTCACAGACAGCTTTTATCCCTGCATGCTTCCGAAATAGTCGGAATGCTGGATACGGTTCGGGAAACATTTGGCGCCCGGGAGGCCGTTATCGGAATTAAAAGTGAATATAAGGAGACGATAAGAGCTCTTAAGTCCGTTATAGGACAATATATAAAAGTTCGTATACATGAGCTGAAAGCAGCCTATCCCATGGGAGATGAGGTTGTGCTCATATATGAAGTGACAGGTAAGGTTATTAAGCCCGGCGGGCTGCCTATAGATGAAAACGTTGTAGTTTACAATGTTGAGACAATGTATAATATGTACCGGGCAGTACATGAAAAAAGTCCGGTATCGGACAAGTTGGTTTCCATCGTAGGCGAGATCGATACACCAAAGACCCTGAGACTTCCTCTTGGAATGTCTGTCAGGGATGCGGTAAAGGCAGCCGGAAAGATCACAACCAAGAATCCCGCCTTTCTCATGGGAGGTCCCATGATGGGAAGGCTTGGAGATGAAAATACCAGGATCACAAAAACAACCAATGCTATAATCATCCTTCCGGAGGATCATCAGCTGGTGTTGAAGGCAGATAAGGATCTTAAGATCGAAAAGAGAAGAGCATCTTCAGCCTGCTGTCAGTGCAGGACCTGTACGGATCTTTGTTCAAGACATGTTCTGGGACATCCCATCGAACCCCACAGAGTGATGAGGGCTGTTGCCAATGGTGATGCATCGGACATGAAGATCTTCGTTAACACCATGTATTGCAGCGGATGCGGGATCTGCGAAAAGTACGCATGTCCCCAGGGACTTTCACCCAAGAGCATCATCCAGGAGTTTAAGGGGGCTCTTCGGGCCGGCGGAGTTAAGATTGAAAAGATAGATCCGACACCGGTTGCAGAGCAGAGAGAACAGCGTAAGGTTCCGGTGCACAGACTTGCTCACAGACTGGGACTTTACAATTACGATAAGGATGCTCCGATCTCGGACTCACCCATATCCGCTGACCGGGTATCGATCCCGCTTTCACAGCATATCGGAGCACCGGCGGTAGCTATCGTGAACGTCGGAGATCATGTTGTAAAGGGGCAGTTAATTGCTAAGGCAGCAGATGGGTTGTCAGTGAATATCCATGCATCTATTGATGGTGTAGTAAAATCTGTAGATAAAGAAATAATGATTAGCAAAGTAAATTGATATTGGCGCGTGTATTATACCGCGTCAATATCGTAGGTTATTTTTTAAAGGGAGTAATGATGTCAAAAGCGATAGGAATGGTGGAATGCACCACTGTATCAACAGGATATAAGGCCGCCGACGACATGGCCAAGACTGCGGAAGTAGAACTTCTTCAGGCAGAAGTCACATGTCCCGGAAAGTTCGTGATCCTGATCACAGGTGAGCTTTCAGCGGTTAAGGCTTCCGTAGACAGGGCTGCAAGCGCATACGGAGAAAAGGTCATCGATACCTTCGTGCTTGGTAATCCTCATGAGTCGATCTTTCCTGCTATCTACGGTACAGCGGATACATCACATATTGATGCGCTGGGCGTGCTTGAAACCTATGATGTTGCAGCGCTTATCGTTGCAGCGGATGTTGCGGCAAAGACGGCAATAGTTGATCTTTTGGAACTTCGTCTTGCAAAGGGTATGTGCGGCAAGAGTTACATGACTTTGACCGGTTCCGTTTCAGCAGTACAGGCAGCAATTGATTCAGCGAAGGAAGCTGCAGGGGATAAGGGAATGTTCCTTGACGAGGCGGTTATTCCAAGACCTTCAGATAGATTAATGCCTTTCATTTTCTAAGGATCAAAGGGTGGTTATATGATAGCAACAGAAAGAAGAAATCTGATTCTTCAGGAAGCATACAAAAACAAATCGGTTTTGGTTCAGGAACTGGCAGAACGTTTTGAGGTATCTGATGAAACTATCAGAAGAGATCTTGAAAAACTTGAGGAAGAAGGCTTCCTGAAAAAAGGATACGGTGGAGCAGTCCTTAACGAAGATATAGGAATGGAGCTTCCCTTTAACCTCAGATCCAAGATCAATCCCGAAGGAAAACAAAAGATCGCAGAGATAGTAGTATCGGAACTTCAAAGCGGAGATCACATATTTCTGGATGCTTCTTCCACAACTGTTTTTATTTCAAGGGCGATCAAAAGAAATCCGCCTCAGAGGCTTACGGTGATAACCAATTCCATCGAAAATGCGGTTTCACTGGCAGATACTCCCGGAGTTGAGGTTATTCTTATCGGAGGCATACTGAGCACGGATTCCATGGCACTTATGGGTGTCAAAGCACTTGAGACCATAGCATCATATCATCTGGATAAGGCATTTCTTTCATGCAGTGGATTCGATATTGAAAGAGGCGTGTCGGACGGAAGTGATGAGATCGTAAGTATCAAGCAGGCTGTTATGGACGTGTCCGACATGGTATGTCTGGCAGTTGATTCGGATAAGTTCGGACGAGTATCGTTCTCTAAACTTTGTCCGATTTCAGACATAAATATGGTTATTACCGAGAAGGAGCCGGCAACCGAGTGGATGGAACTGCTGGGTGCCATGAATATTAAGGTTTTATTCTAAGAGGAAAAACATGACTAATTTTGATAGTACACCAGTTGAAAAGAGCGAACGTATCACACGCCTTGTTGCGCATTTGTTTGAGAAGATGCCTGAGATCGAGGCAGCGAGAGCAGAGCTGATCACCGAGTCATATAAGAACTCAGAGGGACTTCCGGAGACCATGCGAAAGGCATTGGCTTTTGACCATATTTTGGAGAATCTTCCCATCATCATAAGGCCGGAGGAACTTATCGTTGGATCTACCACCATTGCTCCCAGAGGATGCCAGACTTATCCCGAGTTTTCCTATGATTGGCTTGAGGCTGAGTTTGATACTGTCGAGCACAGATCTGCAGATCCCTTTTATATTTCTGATGAGACAAAAAAGCGTCTTTTGGCAGTAAATCCCTATTGGAAGGGCAAGACTACCAGTGAACTGGCCAGATCATACATGGCGCCCGAAACACTTCGTGCCATGGAGCACAACTTTTTCACACCGGGAAACTATTATTACAACGGTGTAGGCCATGTCAATGTTCACTATGACAGAGTCATCAATGAGGGACTGAGCGGGATCATTGCCCAGACAGCAGGAGCCCTTGGTCGTCTTTGCCCCGGAGATCCGGAGTATGGGACCAAGAGAAGATTTTTAGAGGCTGTTATCATTTCATGTAACGCCGTTATCAAATATGCACGTCGCTACAGTGAACTGGCAAAGCAGGAGGCTTCAAAGGAGTCCAATATCGGACGTAAAAATGAGCTTCTTCGTATTGCAGAGGTTTGCAGTCATGTTCCGGAAAAGCCTGCAAGGAATTTCTGGGAGGCATGTCAGGCGTTCTGGTTTGTTCAGCAGACAATGCAGATAGAGTCATCCGGACATTCCATTTCTCCCGGAAGATTCGATCAGTATATGTATCCTTATTATGAGTCCGATATCAGATCGGGAGCCATGACAAGAGAGCAGGCTCAGGAGCTTATCGATTGCGTTTGGGTAAAACTCAACGACCTTAACAAGTGCCGTGATGCACTTTCTGCAGAGGGCTTTGCAGGATACTCTCTTTTCCAGAACCTTATCGTGGGCGGTCAGACCAGCGACGGAAGAGATGCTACCAATGATCTTTCCTTTATGTGTCTGGATGCTACCAAGCATGTATTTTTACCTCAGCCTTCCATTTCTATCAGAGTTTGGAACGGCTCACCTCAGGAGCTTCTTATCAGGGCAGCAGAGGTAACGAGGACCGGTATCGGATTCCCGGCTTACTATAATGATGAGATCATCATCCCTTCCATGCAAAACAGAGGTATCCCTCTGGAAGAAGCAAGAAACTACTGCATCATCGGATGCGTGGAGCCTCATGTTCCGGGCAAGGAAGACGGTTGGCATGACGCAGCATTTTTCAATATGGTCCGTCCCCTTGAGATGGTTTTTTCCAACGGTTATGACAAGGGTGAAGAGGCCAGCATTCATACAGGCGATATAGAGGGCTTCTCTTCTTATGAGGAGTTCAAGGCCGCTTATAAAAAGCAGATGGAGTACAATATCAGACTTCTTGTTAATGCAGACAACTCCATCGACAGAGCTCACATGGAGCGCAGTCCGTTGCCCTTCGAGTCAGCACTTATAGATGATTGTATCGAAAGGGGCATGCCTCTTCAGAGCGGCGGAGCACATTATAATTTCACAGGTCCTCAGGGATTTGGAATTGCTAATGTGGCTGACAGCCTTTATACCGTTAAAAAACTGGTATTTGAAGAAAAGAGATTCACATTGTCCGAGCTTAAGAAGGCAATGGAAATGAACTTCGGCAAGGGCTTTGACAGCATAACAGCTCAGGAAACAGCACAGCAGGTTGCAAAGGCTGTAGCTGCTGCAGGAGAGGATGTTACACCGGATCTTATTGAGGAGACCATAAGGACTGTCCTTACCATGGAACTTCCGGCTGAGGAAAAAGCTCGTTACGAAGAGATCTGGCAGCTTATTGATGATCTTCCCAAGTATGGCAATGACGTTGATGAGGTTGATACTATTGCCAGAGAGGCAGCTCATTTTTATACCCAGCCCCTTCCGGCATACAAAAACCCCAGAGGCGGTATCTTCCAGGCAGGTCTTTATCCTGTATCGGCTAATGTTCCCCTGGGAGCGCAGACAGGTGCGACTCCCGACGGAAGACTGGCTCACATGCCGGTTGCGGACGGAGTTTCTCCTACCAACGGCAAGGATCTTCATGGACCTACAGCATCCTGCAATTCGGTTGCAAAGCTTGATCATGGAGACGCTTCCAACGGTACGCTTTTCAACATGAAGATGCATCCCACCGCCATGAGCGGAGAGAGGGGACTAGAGAATTTTGTTTCTCTTGTCCGCGGATACTTTGATCAGATGGGAATGCATATGCAGTTTAATGTAGTTGATAAGGAGACGCTGCTGGATGCACAGGTTCATCCGGAGAAGTACAAGGGGCTTGTAGTGCGAGTGGCCGGATATTCAGCGCTTTTCACGACGTTATCTAAATCCTTGCAGGATGATATCATTAGGCGTACTGCTCAAGGTCAATATCGTTAATGAGATCTAAAGGAGCGAGAGCGTGTCGCCAAGGGTATTATACCGGGTGATGCGTATAATAGGGATGTAATTATACAGAATTAGTAGAGTAAAGAACATGACAGATTACCTTGATACAAGAGGAAGAATATTCGACATACAGCGCTACTCGATCCATGACGGGATCGGGATCAGGACCATCGTGTTCCTTAAGGGGTGTGCCCTTAGGTGTCGTTGGTGCTGCAACCCCGAGTCTCAGAGTTATGAGATCGAGACCATGACTCAGAACGGAAGGCCCAAGACATGTGGTCAGGATGTGACTGTTCGAGAAGTTATGGAGACGGTTAAGCGTGATATGCCATACTACTCCAGGTCCGATGGCGGACTTACACTTTCCGGTGGAGAGAGCCTTCTTCAGCCGGAGTTTGCCACAGCTCTTCTTATGGCAGGCAAAGATCTTGGTGTTAACACAGCCATGGAGAGTATGGGCTTTGCAGAGTATTCTACCATTGAAAAGCTTCTTCCTTATCTTGATACATACCTTATGGATATCAAGCATATGGATGCGGCAAAGCATAAGCAGTGGTGTGGAAAAGAAAACACACTTATGATAGAGAATGCAATGAAGATCGCAAAGAGCGGTCAGACGCAGCTGATCATAAGAGTGCCGGTAATACCCGGATTTAATGATACAGAATCAGAGATAGCAGCGATAGCCAGATATACATCTTCCCTTCCGGGGGTTGCCCAGATCCACCTTTTGCCTTATCATAATTTTGGTGAAGGTAAATATACAGGTCTGGGTCGTCCGTACCCCATGGGCAATGCTTCTCGTCCCACAGACGAGAAAATGCAGCGCCTGAAGGCAGCAGCTGAGCGCGGCACCGGTCTGTATTGTCAGATAGGTGGATGATGAAGATACTAGTAGCAGATGATGAAAAATTGACCAGAGATGGTCTTATAGATTCGGTAAACTGGCAGGAGCTGGGAATAGATGAGGTGCTTTCGGCAGCCAATGGTGCTGAGGCCCTTGATATAGCCCGTAAAAATGCTCCGGATATAGTCCTTACAGATGTGAGGATGCCAAGGCTTTCCGGGATTGATATGGCAGTGGAACTTAGGAAGTTATATCCTGACACTGCCATTATTTTCATGAGCGGATATTCGGATAAGGAATACCTGAAGGCAGCCATAAAACTTAGTGCAGTCAGTTACGTTGAAAAGCCTATTGAGATCCGTGAAGTTGAGGATGCCATAAGGGATGCCATAGATCTTCTTGACGAAAAACAGCTTGTTGAGCGAGGACAATCCATGCAGGATATGGAGGACAACAAGCATCTTGTGGAATGCCTTATGAGGTCTCAGACCGTGGGGGAGGAGATCCCGATCCCGGAGGAGTTTAAAGCCGGAGCATCAGTTGCCTCCGTGATCCTACAGTTTGACAGGGATGCGGCTCCGCTGCCTTATGATTTTGTGGTTGGAGCGCAGCAGGAGTTTGATAAATACCTCAGTGCTTATAAGACGACTTCGATCTACGGACAAAAAGACAATAGACATTTTTGCCTTTTTATGTACGGTGTCGGACTTACGAATGCCAGGGCGAAAAGCTTTTCTGCCAGGCTGAGAGAGTTGTATAGTCCCGCAGGCAGCTTTACCATGGCTATAGGAAGCGTTGTAGGCAATTATAAAAAAGCATATCAGTCATATAATGAGGCAGTAGTGCTCCTTCAGCAGTCTTTTTACTGTCCGGAAAACTCCGATCTTTTTGCAGGAGAAGAAGAGGAAGCATATCAGCCTGTTTTGGTGGATTACACCAGGCCATTTTATGATGCCCTTGTCCGAAAAGATACCATCGAGTGCAACAGCATACTGGCAAAGGTACGGGCGCAGTTTCGCATGCCTTGTATCCTTCTTCCCAGTCAGGCAAGGGATATTTACTATAAGCTTTTCATGTCTCTTCAGAGGGCCGCGGAGCATTTCAGGATAGTTGCATTTCTGGGAGAAGAGGGAGATTCCATCTTTGATAAAGTTGACAGTGCCAAGTCAATTATTGTACTTGATGAGATGCTCAGAGAATCTCTGGAGGAGTATTTCAAACTTTCCGAGGAGGAGTCTTCGGATAACAGCATAGTCTATGCTATCCAGGAATTTGTTCACAGGAATTTTCAAAATGAATCCCTGTCGGTTAAAACTATAAGCGATCATGTAAACAGATCCACATCCTATGTATGCACGTTATTTAAAAATGAAACGGGGCAGACCCTGAATCAATATATTACCAAGTATCGGATAGATTCAGCCATAGAGATGCTTTCAGATCCCAGATACAAGGTGACTGAGATCGCATCCAAGTGCGGATACAGCGATGTTAATTACTTTGGTAAGATATTTAAAAAATATATGGGATGCTCACCCACAGAATACAGGGGGAAGGCTTTGTAATGGTTAAATGGTACAAAAATCTTCCCATTAAATTCAAACTGGTCCTTTCATACTTTATCATAATCGCGGTGCCTTCCATACTGGTTATTTACCTTGCCAGGACCACCATTGTTGATATGGTCATGAGGGAGTCAATAAACCAGTCTTTTGTTTTGGCCAGACAGAGTGCGTCTGCGCTTGACGCAACACTGGCACCGCTTTCATCCCTTTCTTCGGCACTTCAGAGGAATTCTTTGGTGCGACAGATGTGTACGGGAGCGGCATCGGCAGAGGAAAAGAAAGAGATCGGCAAAGATGCGGATCTTGTTAACGAATTATGGGATATTCTGAAAACAGAGGTGGACGGAAGTCTGATCACGGACATGCATCTTTATACGGATCTCGTTCCGGATTATTTGTATGAGGACGAAAAACTTGGAGATTTCTTTCTTCCGGTTTCAGAGATCAGTACCTCATATTGGCACGGTATCTTTGAGTCCACTAACAGATCATCCCTGTATTGTCCCTCATTTTATCTTACACATAAGGAAAATAACGAGTTCGGTAATCTTGCTTACGCGCAAAAACTTTATCCGACTGCCAGGATAGCGGATGTTTCGCCCTCATATCTGGTCATCTATTTTTCTCAGGAAGCCCTTGAAAAGATCCTGGTCCAGGATGCATCGGCACACAAGGGTGTATCCTATATCCTTAATGAACGTGAATCCATGGTGGCTTCTTCGGACAGATCCAGATACGCTACCTTTCAGCTGCCCTATGACACGGTAAGGGGCCTTTCTTCGTCGGAAAGCGGTTATAAAGAGTTGACGTTGTTGGAGGGAAGAGTTTACGCTTCGGGTTACAGACTTGGGGACGGTGACTGGTATCTTGTGACCATAATGATGGCGGATCCCATTCTTGAAAGAGGACGAGCTATCCTTCTTAATCTGGCAATAATCTACTTTCTGACACTGACGCTGGCGCTGATCTTCGGTATAGCGTTGTCGGGATCTATAACCAACAGGATATCTGTGGTAAACAGTTCCATGAGATCCGCACGAGACGATCTACCCGTTCCGTTGCCACCGCCTGATTCTTCCGATGAGATAGGAGAACTGACGGATTCCTACAACCATATGGCACGGGAGATCAACATCCTTATGGATAAGGAAAAGGAGTCTGCGGATGAACTTCGTAAAACAGAGGTAAGGGCTCTTCAGGCGCAGATCAATCCTCATTTCCTTTACAATACCATGGAGATGATCAGCTGGCTGGCGCAGACAGGTAAGCGCGACGAGGTAACGGAGGCTGTTCGTGCGCTTTCCAGATTTTATAAGCTTACCCTTTCCAAAAAGGATATCTACACCGATCTTGATGCGGAGAGAGAGCATGTAAGGCTTTATCTGGAACTCCAGAACATGCGTTATGAAGGCAGGATACATCTTATCGAGGATATTCCCTATGATATCAAGCATGTCAGACTGCCCAAGCTTACGCTACAGCCCATTGTTGAAAACTGTGTTCTTCACGGGATCCTTGAAAAAGAGGAACCGGAGGGCAATATTCTTATCACCGGATGGAGTGAGGAAGAGGATGTAGTTATCCTGGTGTCCGATGACGGAGTTGGTATGGATGAAGAAACAGTGGAGGAAATCCTATCCGGTAATACCGGAAGCAAGGGTGGAACCAATATAGCGGTTTATAATACTCACCGAAGGCTGGAGATGTTGTACGGGCCGGAATACGGACTCACATACAGATCCAAGCAGGGAGAGGGAACCGAAGTTGAAATTAGAATACCCAGTGAGACAGGAAAGGTGGTATAATGAAAAGGAATTCATTTGCAATTAAAGTTCATGAAGGTCTTAAGTACGACTTCAGGCAGGGAGTAGGTTCGGTATGGGCCAAACTGTGTGAGGTACTTGACAGTAAAGGCGGTTCAAATTTCAGCATGTGGCAGATAGAGGATGTTGTATTCTGCTACTATGAGAGCGGTGACGATAACAGCGAAGTTGCATCCGGACTTTATGAGGTATTCAGCGAGATAGAGGATACCTTTGAATGGATATCAGATCCAAAGTCCGAGATGAGACTTATGTATCATGACTTCGGTATTGTAAGGCAGGACAAGAGTCTTATCCGTCACAGGGTATTCGTGACCAGATTAAAGGATGGCTTCGAGGAAGAGTACAAAAGCAGACATGATGCACTGGTGGAGGCCAGAGGCGGCGTGCCTGATCCCGGCCCCGATAGCAACTTTTCCATCTGGTATGCCGGCGGATATATTATGGGCTACGACGAGATCGATACAACCATGGAAGCCGATGAAACCGAGGAGCAGCACGAAGCCACCGTTAAGTGGGAGACTCGCATGCTGGAGATAATGGATTGGCTGACCGATGATGTGGATTGGCTTACGGGCGAGCATCACGATCATGTTGTTCGCATAGGTTTCCACTAGATAATCATTAGCTTTTTCATCGGCCGATTTTCAGGGGAAGAGTTATGTATTATTATAGAACGATCGACAATGGAGAGTTGCTGCGGATAGAGGATGAGGATGGATCGGCCATCACATTGTCCATGTATGATCATGTAGCAAGGATCCTTTCTGTTTATGTAAATGAGGACGACAGGCGCGAGGGAGTTGGTTCAGGGCTTCTTTGCGCCGCGGAGAGTGAGGCACTCGGGCGTGGATGCGTTTTTCTGGAAGCTGATGTTTCGGAAGAACAGCCGGGTGTCTTTCCTTTTTTTGAGAACAATGGTTTTTCTTCAAAAGAGGAGGCACCTGTATATAAGCTGACGAAGAAGGATGTTGTTTCATCACGCACCATTAAGGAATGCCTTTCAAAAACAGAGGGGAGTACGTTTTTAATTCCTTTATCCCAACTTGATAAAAGAAAATGGGAAGAGATATTTAAGTATGCATCTACAATGCGGATGCCTATCGGAAGTGTTTTTTTCAGCTGTTTATCACAGGTATATTCAGTAGCGATCTATGATAAAAGCGGAAGTTTGAT
Organism: Lachnospiraceae bacterium; assembly: GCA_016288825.1. GTDB lineage: Bacteria > Bacillota > Clostridia > Lachnospirales > Lachnospiraceae > Weimeria. The sequence goes on from JAEELH010000092.1 coordinate 13,463, forward strand.
AGCGATCATCATGGCATCGGAGGGGGCGGGGAAGCTTTGCTGTGATCTTATACTTACTGATAGATTTGATGAGAAATACCTGCCTTCCGTCATCAGTGACTATTTTATGTATCTTCAAGATGCGGAGGGTGAGAAAACCTATGACCGATTTGACCTTCTGGCAACAGATCCGTACCTGGTGAAACTATTAAAGGAAATTTACGAGGAAAAGAAAAGAAAAGAGCCTGTTACACACACCATGTTTTGCAGGAAAAAACTTGAGAATGCCGACCCTGATGTAGATATATATGATGATGAAATGGATTGGGACGGTTCCCATGTTTTTTGGCTAAAAGAGTTAAAGGATATTCCGCTTCAGATCAGCGTAGTTTGGCATCTTCCCTGGAAGCGTAGTTTGGCATCAGTCACTGCAACCGCTAAAAAACGCGCGAAAATAAATGAGATCAAAAGACCCTTTTTCCATAAGCTTGTTATACCAAACGAAGCGGAACTTTTATATGAACTTAGAAACCTTGAGGAAGAGGAAGACGTGGTTTCGGAGATAATAAGCTTCCGATTCCAAAGCAAAGAGGCCGGAAAGCGGATCCTGGAGGAATACTCGCAGGAGGCCGCCAAATGGAAAGTGGTTACTACAAGGCTTGAATCTAAGGAATTATCTGACTGGGAACGAGAGGTTTTTGAAGAGTCTGATTTCGTACTTGAAAACAGGGATTCCGATGATATCGTGGTGACGGTGGATCAAATCCTTGAAGATGGTACTATACTCGGAAATAAGGTTGACCCGGCGATCAAGCCCCTTAATGCCATTGATGAGAGACAGTTTATTCGAGGGGTAAAAAGTTGTCTTTCCTTTCGGAAGAAGAATTCTCTTCAGGATTTTGGATATCTTCCCAAGGAGTGGTACGAGAATGATGTATCCTGTTGCATTATGGAAGGGAATAGGGTTTGCGGATTTTTGTTGATCCATAGGGAATCGAGTAAACGGCTTATTCCAGTATACATGCTTTCCATGAGGGAAGAGGCATCAAAGGATATTCTTAGTATGATGGCTTTTTCTTTTCAGGCCATTGCAGAGCAATACCCCACCAATACGGAGATCCTGATAAAGAAACGGACATCGGAGGTTGAGAAACTCCGGAAAATGGTTTGTCCCAATGCTTCCGGGGCACCGGTGATTTTCGGAGAGCGCAAAGAATCTTGGTTGTATTAAAAGGGAGGGTTAGTTTATGTCAGAACAGTTTCAGAATCTGATCCATCAGGAAATAAAAGTGGAGCCTCTCTTTAAGGAAGAGGAGCAATTTCAGGTTGCGCCCTTGGAGCAGCAGGAGCATCAGATCGAAGCTGCACCCATAGAGCAGCAGAAGACTCAGGAAGAGCAGGAGATAGATGCCGAGGATTTCATCATTGGCGAGGTTGAAAAAGAAAAGGAGGAGATGAAAACTCCTTCCTGGCGAAGCATGAGCAAAACTGCCCATAAAAGAGCGGAAAAATCCATGCTTTATAAAACTAAAAAGATGCGTAAAGCAAAGATCGCAAAGGAAAAGTCGGATTATCAGGATTCAACTTTAAACGCCATGAAAGAGTCCATGAACGCCTTTTCCGAGCGAGATGAGTTCCAGGTGATCAGCCATCCGGACCTTACTAAACTTAAGGAAGAGCATACCGTAAAGACCAAGACCACTATCAAAAAGCATACCTTCAAAAAGGATGAGGTTATCACAGAGAGGGTGGTTACGGACAAGGAGGAAAAGACCAGGCTTAAGAGAGCCATTGCCAAGAAGATGACCGCTAATTCAGGTTTGACTGTAGATAAAAAGGTTAAGGCAAGAAGGAATGTTGACATCCTTCATAAGAAACATCTTGATTACAGTACCTTTGAGACCATTTCCGACTTTGCACCTCTTATGCAGGGGGAAAAGGAATTTGAAGACCTTGTGAATCAATTCAGCATAGCCGAGAGGGAAAAGAAGAAAGCAAAGACCAACAAGCAACCGGAAGTTGATGAGAAGAGACTTAAGGAAAATACCATCCCTGCCATGAATATCATCACGGAGAAGATCATGAAGATCAATGCGGCAGGCTTTGACCTTTCTTCCGATCAGGCCCTGGCGGAGCAGAGCGATAAGCTTGAAGAGATAGCAAGAGCCTCCGTAGCATATCGTAAGCTTTTGACCCAGAATCCGGAGTATATGGATTATGTCTTTTCCCAAAAGAACAAAAAGGGTGAGAATCTGGGAGAACTTCTTACGCGTCAGCTGGATCAGCTAACGGCTGTTGCTGATTATTATCGTTTGCGCAAGATCGTCATTGAAGACGAATTGTATCAGTCTTTAGCCAATGAAGAGATCAGTATCGAAGACGAGAAAACAGACTCTGTTCAGATGAAGAGACTTAAGAGAATGATGCGTGCCTCCTATCAGGCAGGTATGAATCTGGAGCAGGCCTTCGGCTACGGAGGAGAGGTTCCGAAGATCCAGCTAAAGACTGACGATACCATAGGTATCCTTCGCCGCGGCAAACTACAGCTTGATGAAAAGGATACGCAAAAATCCGCAGAGGGCCAGCTTAAAATGCTTGTAAACCAAAGTGACGTGATCTCCCAGCTGGAGTCGGAGAGGTATTTCCAGGCGCCCAGGTGGATGCGGGAATCCATGACCCTGGATCCAAAGAAGATCCCCAAACAGAACA
>JAEELH010000002.1 GCA_016288825.1 Lachnospiraceae bacterium
ATACAATATCGGCGGCAAGGCCAACTGTGACAGCGGATTCTATATGCGAATAGGACTCACCATGTTCGTCATCGTCATGCTTTACCAGATCTCTGTCTGGATAAGCCGCGAGCAGAAGCAGACAGCAAAAGATAGATTCATCAATGACCTTCTGATGTATTCCATGGTTGCTGCGTCACCCGACAGAAATGTTGGCAACATGCTTGAGTATATGGGTATGGAGCTGAGCGCAGACAGGACTTTTATCGTTGAGGAGGAATCAGACGGATCCTTTACCACCACATACGAGTGGTCAAGAGAGGGGATCCCGCCCATGAAGGACAAGCTTATCAAGATTCCTTTTAGAGGGGGATTGGATAACTGGTTTACAAAGTTCAACCGTAATGAGCCTGTAATAATCACGGATCTGGATCGGGAAAAGGATGAATACACTGCGTTTTACGACAATTTCAAAGTCAATGGAGTTCATTCGGTAGTGGCTTATAACCTGGCTATTGATGAGACTCACATCGGTTGTATGGGTGTTGTCAATCCACCCAAGGATCAGATCCCGGATATTGTGGATCTGATGAAGCTGATCAGCTTTTTCCTGGCTGTTACATTGCGGCAGCGTAATACTCATACGCTTCTCAAACAGTACAGTTATAAGGATCAGATGACAGGGGTTATGAACCGCCGGGCTCTTGAGGAATTTGAGGTAGATGGGCTCGATAAGTCCAGACCCTACGGTGTGCTTATGGCAGATATTAATGGTCTTAAGCGGGCCAACGATCTTAAGGGACATGACGCCGGAGATCAGATGATAAGAGATGTTGCAGCAGCTTTGGGGGAGGTTTTCGGAAGAGACAAAGTATACCGTATGGGCGGGGATGAATTCCTGGCCATCGGTTTTTCGGCGACCGAGTCCGGTTTCGTACAAAAGGTCAAGACTGTCAAACTATTGATTGATGCTAAGCAGCGAAGTGCTTCCATGGGATATGTGTATATGCCGGAGGGCGGCGAGAATTTTGAAGCCGTTAAAAAGCAGGCAGATACTCTTATGTATAAGGACAAGCAGCATTTCTACGAGGAGATCTCTCATGACAGGAGGACAGGAACTGTCGAGAGAAACAAAAAGGGGTAAGCGTTATTAACGCAGGGTTATATTTATGGATAAATATTGCTTCAATGAACAGGAGCTAAAGCTCATAGAAAATTCAAGCATACCATGTGCGGTTTATCAGTTTATTGATAAGCGTGTAGTAACTATCGCTGTTTCAGATGCCTTTAGGGAACTGCTTGGTATACCGACCTTGGAGGAGACGTATTATCTGATGAACAACGATATGTATCGTAACGTTCATCCGGATGATATGGCTGATATTGCCAATGCGTCAGTCCGTTTTGCAAAAGAGGACGGCGAGTACAATGTTATGTACCGCAGCAGGGTTGATGATGAGTATATTGTCATTCATGCAATTGGAAAGCATATATATACCGAGTCCGGAGTGCGACTGGCGGTAGTCAATTATATGAACGAGGGTAGGTACGATGCCAATGACAGCAATATCGCCAGTGGTTTTAATATTCTTCAAGACAGATCTTTTCAGAATGAGGATGCGGTTGCCAAGGTAAGCTATGATTATCTGACAGGACTTCCGGATATGGACTATTTTTTTGAGATGGCGGAGGTCTACAAAGATAAGGCATATTCTGAGGGGCGTGATGTTGCCATGCTTTTTATGGACATGAACGGCATGAAGGCCTTTAACCAGAAGTACGGATATGCGGAGGGAGACAGGCTTATCAAGGCTTTTTCCAGGATGATCGCAGAGGTTTTCGGCAATGAAAACTGTTGCCGTACTACGGCAGATCATTTTGCGGTGTATACAGATCTGGAGTTTTTTGAAAGCAACGTTGATCTGCTTGTTGAAAAAATAAAAGGGGTTAATGGGGGCAGGAATCTACCGGTGAGGATCGGTATGTATGACACTGCACTTGGTGACGCTACAGCCACAACGGGTTGTGATTGGGCTAAGGTAGCATGCGATTCTTGTGGTTTTGTTTTTGAAACCACAGTTAAGCGCTTTGACAGGGGAATGCTTAAAAAGTTCGAGGACAGGAGATATATTCTTGAAAATATCGATCGTGCCATTTCCGAGGGATGGATCCAAGTTTATTTTCAGCCTATTGTCAGGACGGCCAATGGTAGAGTGTGTGACGAGGAGGCCCTTGCAAGATGGATAGATCCTCAAAGAGGGTTTATGTCACCGGCGGATTTTATTCCCATACTTGAGGATGCCAAGATCATTTACAAGCTGGACCTGTATATTGCGGAGCAGGTCCTTAAAAAGCTTAAGACCCAGGCGAATCGGGGATATTATGTGGTACCCAATTCTATCAATCTTTCCAGAACAGACTTTTATGCCTGTGATATTGTGGAGGAGATAAGACGCAGGGTAGATGATTCGGGAATAGACCGTAGTAAGATCACCATTGAGATCACCGAGAGCGTCATCCAGGAAGATATTGATTTTATGCTCATTCAGGTTAACCGTTTCAGA
>JAEELH010000093.1 GCA_016288825.1 Lachnospiraceae bacterium
AGTTTGAACCGTACAAGATAAAGCTTAGCTTTTCCTTTTACTGATTCGTTTAGGATTAATTCCTCAAAAATGTTGTCACTTATTTGTGACTTACTCTTGGAATCTTTCAAGGTTGTTTCACTGTTCAGTTATCAAGGTTCTTTGCCGCTCTCGCTTGGCCTTTTTTGTTGCCCTCTCGCGTGCGACTTGACTATAATACCACCGTGTTACTACTTTGTCAACAACTATTTTTATTTTTTTTAAAGTTTTTTTCAGCCCCCAATTTATGGGGGCTGGAAGTTGGTTCATATACTATATGTTGCAATAAAGTTCCCTCGCTTTGCTCGGGACAAGAATAGGATATCACAAAAATTACTTTTGTTTTTTTCTCTGCTCGTAAACCAAAGACAACATATCTTCTTCGTACTGCTCGTCACTGTGCTCTGCCATCTGTTCCATGATCTGCTTTTTGCGACCGTTAAGACGATCCAGATCCTTTTGCACCAGGTCGATTTCTCTGTCGATCCTGGAGAGCTCCAGCTTGAGTTTGTCAATTATATCTTTATCATTACGTGTCATGGGCACCTCCTTTGCTGCGAGGATCGCTTAAAGTGTCATGGTTACTTCTCTGTTGCTGTGCTTATACTGATGGAACTCAACCCCTGCAGCTGTAAGCATCCTGCGGGAAGCGATGGTACTGGGCGTATCACTGTACATATCACTGTCATAGATCACCTCGCGTATACCAGACTGGATGATAGCCTTGGCACACTCATTGCAAGGGAAAAGAGTAACATAGAGTTTAGCGCCGTCCAGACTGCCTCCTCGGAAATTGAGAATGGCATTGAGCTCGCTGTGGGTAGTGTAAAAGTACTTATTATCAAGAGGCTCACCCACTCTGGTCCAGGGGAAATCATCATCGGAGCATCCTATAGGAAATCCGTTGTATCCTACTGACAGGATCTTGTTGTCCTGGCTGACTATGCAAGCGCCTACCTGGGTATGGGGGTCCTTGGAACGCATACCCGACAAAAAGGCAATGCCCATAAAATACTCGTCCCAGGAAATATATCCCTCTCTCTTATCACTCATTGGTCTCCTCCCCTTTTAAAATGTCTATGAGTTTTTCAATAGAAGTTCTGAGAACCTCGTAACATATTCCGTAAGTCTGGATGGCTGCTCCGTAAGGATCCATAATGTCCAGTTCATCTCCGACGTATCTCGAAAGCACGAAGGTGTTGTGTTCGTTGGCCAAAGGGATCCTCTCAAGAACCTGACCCAGTTGCTTTTCTTCCATTACAAATATGCGGGTGTGGTCATCCAGATCTTCCGGCACAAGCTGTCTTGCTAAAAATCCCGCTGTGTCTATGCCCTGGGATATCATCACCGCCTCTGTCTTTTGATTGAGGGGTGCCGGAAAAGGGACTACCAATCCCCTGCACATTGACTCAATACCACTATCGGGCCAAAGCGATGTAAAAAGCGAACTGGCCATAGGCGAGCGGCTGGCGCCGTCCTTATCTGTGAAAATAATCCTGCGGATTCCTGTCATATCAACTCCCAACGCGGATCAACTGATGACCCGCAGCCTTCATAAGTCTGTTCATAACGGCCTCTGCGACACCTGCGCCCCTGAAGCTCTCGGAAAAAATGCAGTCAACTCTGTCCTCGTCCATCTGACGTAAAACGGCAAAAAGTTTGGCTGCAACTGCCTCCTCGTCGCCACGGTCTCCCATGACAATGACTTCATTGGCTCGATTGTAAAGATGTCTGGTCTCAGACCTGCAAAGAACAGCCGTCCTGCGGCCTGCTGCCCGCTGCTCGTCACAATTTTTTTCTATAAAAGCAGCAACTTCTTCCTCAGGTCCTTCTATAATAGAAAGATTACCTTTCGGAGCATAGTGCCTGTAACGCATCCCGGGGGCCTTGGGTGCAAGACCCGATGTGGCCGTATCTGCAGATGTAATGCCGGGATCCGTCTGAACTTCTCCGATAACGTTTTCAAGCATCTCCTGTGTAATAAAGCCGGGCCGGAGTATCATGGGTACCGGCTCGGTAAGATCTATAATAGTAGATTCCAATCCAAGCTCAACGTCACCGCCGTCAATGAGCATATCGATCCTGCCCTCAAGATCATCCCACACGTGATCTGCCCTGGTGGGGGACGGCCTGCCAGAAGAATTGGCGCTGGGTGCGGCGATCATGCGGCCGCTGACCTTGATAAGCTCCCTGGCAATAGGGTGGGACGGCATCCTCACCGCCACCGTATCAAGTCCTCCGGTAGTCTCCCGGGGGATCCGACCATTTTTCTTAACGATAACTGTCATGGGGCCGGGCCAAAAAGCGTCAAAAAGCTTTTTCCCAACCTCAGGCACCTCTGAAGCAATGGTGTAAAGCTGGCTCACATCCCAGATGTGAACAATGAGCGGATTGTCCGAAGGACGACCCTTGGCAGCATATATACTGCGTGCCGCGTCGGGATCACAGGCGTCTGCGCCAAGACCGTAAACAGTCTCTGTGGGAAAAGCCACCAGTCCGCCCCTGCGAACGACCCCCGCCGCCTGCTCAATAAGCTCCGGATCTATATTATCCTTATCTATAGTAAGTCTGATCGTTTTCATTGATTGATATATCCTATGACTACATCCCAGATGTTGTCGTTTTCAAAGCCCTCTTTCCAGAAAGCACCGCCACCAAGCTTTTTGTCCTTGATGAGGGCCATCTTCATGGCAAGAGATCTGGAATCCTCGATCCAAAGCTGGTGCAGTCCCTCTGCGTCCTCGTACTCAGCGTAGTTCTGGGAAAGATCCTCCAGCCATTTGGCCTCGATACCATTGGTGGTCAGGTATGAGTCCACGTCCTTCATGCCGAAAGCACGCTGGCTCACCTGTCCGTCCTGAGTTGTGAACTCCCTCACATAGAAAGGAAGACCCAGGATCGTCTGCTCATTGGGAACGTCCGAAAGCGTACCCTCAAGGGCATCCTCAACGAAGGGCAGGGAAGAATTGCTGCCGGCCTCCTCGGAGGTACTGTAATGCTCGTCATAAGCCATAACGATCACATAGTCGGCGTACTTTGCCTGCTCGCTTCTATTATAATATCTGTTGTATTCCCTGGGCGGGTAATTATCTATAGAAAGAATAAGGTCGTTATTCTCGCACTTGATGGAAAGCTCACGGATAAATTGAATGTATCCGTCAGCTGCTGTTGCAGGTACTTTTTCAAAGTCGATATTGATACCGTCAAGGTTGTAAGCGATGGCCTTGGCGATAACATTGTTGACAAGATTGTCCCTGGCA
>JAEELH010000094.1 GCA_016288825.1 Lachnospiraceae bacterium
CAATATTGACACCTTCGGAACAGGCAAACTTTCTTCTGCAGAGCTTACAAATATCGTTCGTGAGAACTTTGATCTTCGTCCCGCAGGTATCATCAAGATGCTGGATCTGAGACGTCCCATCTACAGGCAGACCGCAGCTTACGGTCACTTTGGTCGCAACGATCTTGATCTGCCCTGGGAGAAGACAGACAAGGCAGCTGATCTTAAAAAATACCTTTGATAGTTTTTTCGGGGGTCTTATATGAAAAATATTCTTATCGTTGATAATGACGAGGCCGTTTGCGAATATGAGAAAAATATCCTGGAGCTTTCGGGATATTCGGCAGAATATGTTTGTGACGGAACATCGGCCTGCGATATGATAAAAAAAGGCGGATATGATCTTTTCATCCTGAGCATCATGCTTCCCGGAGTGGATGGCTTTGAGCTCCTTAGGAGGATCCGGCTCAGCAGGGCAACCCCTGTTGTAATGGTGACGGTCAGGACCGCAGAGTCGGATATCATCAGGGCTTTTTCCATGGGCGCCGACGATTATATGACCAAGCCCGTTTCACCGGGTGAGTTTCTTGCCAGGATCGGAGCTGCTTTTGCCAGGATCGACCGGGCCACTGCAGGATCCGGATATGGCGGAGACAGGATCATTGAGATCGGCGGCAGGCTTCGCATAGACAGGCTGGACATGCGGGTTTGGATCGACGGAGAGGAAAAGGACCTTACGGCAAGAGAGTTTGATCTTCTTATGTATATGGTGGATCATCCCAATGAGGTCATCTCCAAGGAGGATCTTTGCCGGGTACTTTGGACAGATGATGATTTTGTCAGCAACTCAACCCTGCCGGTCCATATGCTGCATCTTCGCAAAAAGCTTTTTGACAGCGATCAGATGGCCAGACATATAGAAACCATCTGGGGCAAGGGATACAGATTTCGCACCTGATTTCTGTATCTTCTATGTATAGAATTTGTACAGATTCATATGATATAATGATACCGTTGGATCCCTTTGGATCCGGCGGTATTTATCTTATAGGAACTACTCCGTAATTCCTATAAGATAAATAGTGCTCCGCTATGGATGCGCACTCGCGCGAAAAGGAAATTGTTGCTAAAGCAACCGCGCTCGGCGCGAGAGTTTTGCGAGCAAAACTCTTTCTTGTCAATTTTCACCAATTATTATTATTGGGGTACATGACGATACCCTTATTGGAAATACTAACATCACGGAGGATGAGCATATGAAGGGAAAAGTTAAGTCAGCGCTCACTGCATTACTGGCATTGTCATTGGTTGTCACTGCTGTGCCCGGCGTGAGCGTTTACGCAAAGACCAAAGATAAGACTAAAGTTGAAAAGACTGCAAACAACAAGGGAGCTGGAAACCGTCCTATTGCAGACGGTAGGTACAGGATCGTGACCGCCATGGATGATTCCAAGGGTATGGATCTGTCCGGCAATAATACCGTATCTCAGACCAATGTCCAGCTTTATGACATCACATACAATGACACATGGTTTTTTGATGTTAAGTATATGAGCGGCGGATATTACAAGATTTCGGTTCCGGATACCAACATGTGCCTTGATCATGCCGGCGCCGAGCAAAGGGACGGGGCTAATCTGTGGATCTATACCAACAATGACACCATGGCTCAGCGCTGGTCCTTTGAAGATGCAGGCGGCGGATACTTTTATATCAGATCCGGGGTTGACAACAGATGTATAGATGTACAAGGCAAAAAAACAGCTAACCGCACGAATATCATGCTGCAAACTAAGAATGGCGGCGATAATCAAAAGTGGAAGTTTGTTGGCGAGGAAAAGCCTATTAAGGACGGCCAGTATAGGATCATGTCCGTGATGGATGGGAATCAGGGTCTTGGGCCGTTGAACGGCAATGCATCCGAAGGAACCGTTCTCAGGCTTAATGATGTATCGACAAATACGGTTCCCCTATTTGATGTAAAGTATGACAGTAAGGGGTTTTACAGGATATCCGTAGCCAATACTTCATTATACCTTGATGAGGGTGATGGCGGAGGTTTTGATGGCGCAAGACTCCAGCTTCATGCCAATGATACATCTTCGGTCTATGAAAAGTGGCGTTTCGTGGATCGCGGCGATGGAACGTATACGATACGTAACGGTAAAGACGGCAGAGTTATTGATGTAAGGGGAGGAACAACGAATTATCTTTTCGACAGAGTCGTTTACATGTACACACACCATGGAAGGGCCAACCAGAGATGGACTTTGGTTGAGGACGTTATGCCCAAGCTCGAAGATATCACCCCCTTCAGTATGGTGGGTGCCCTTCGTATCAGATGGGGATCGGAACTGGATTATAATAACAGACTCTACAAGATAGACAAGAAGTTCCCTTCCGGATCCTCCGGGAAATCGGGCAGTTCAGGATCGTTCTTTAGCGCATCTATGAGTTCGGAACCTGCAGGAATAGATGTTAAGTATAGGGAGAATGAAGAGGGAGCTTCATGGAAGCAGGTTACGTTGCAGGCACAGAATGGTTGTAATTATGTTGATCTGACCGGCTTGACTCCCGGCGTAGAGTATGTTTTTTCCATACATCCATATTATCAGATGATGTTTTTGGGTGTTCCCATTGGAAATAAGATATACAAGCAGGACTGGACCAAGGAACAGACCCGCAAGACAATGGAGGGTAATGCACAGGATATCATAAACGGTGACAACGGTCATGATACCATAGCTTCGATTGCTATTGCCAACGGTTGGTACGCAGGTACCCACACCCAGCTTTTATCAGGCCAGGAAAATAACCTTTACGCCATGGTTTGCAAGAACAGGGATTTCCAGATCTGGGTTGGTTATCAGTATATCAAGGGCAAGATGTGCTATTCCTGGGAGATTTCCGATTATTCCATTAAGAAGTACAAGTGGGTTTACAGGGGAACTCTTGCTGATCTGAAAAAGGATATGGCCACCTACGGCCCGGGTTCCAACAAGATCAGACTCTCCACGGAGTATCTTAAGTATAAAAAGGGCACGGAGTACACCATCACGGTCAAGAACACATCTCAGAACGTGACATGGTCCCTTCCTAAGCACAGTAATGATCGCATAAAATACGGCGGCGTAGAGATAGTTAAAAAGACGGCCAAGAGTATTACCATCAGGTTTGTAAAGGTCAAGGGTGAGTGGGGTGTATGTCCCTACATAGAAGCCAAGATAGGCAATGAAAAGTACAAGTGCAGGATAGAAAGCGGTTCTCATCCTACCTGGTAGGATAGCAGCACATAAGAGACTATCGGAAAGTCGGGGCATCTGGCCCCGGCTTTCTTGCATTAAAGAAGGCACTTTGTTATAATAAAGTGCGTTACGAAGTAATAACAGTTTTAGGAGGTATTACTATGGCTTTATGTCCACACTGCGGAAATGAGATTTCCGACAATGCTAAGTTTTGCCCTAAGTGCGGTCAGTCTGTAGACACAGCGCCCGCTCAGGGTCAGCCTAATCAGCAGGCTCAGTTCCAGGGACAGCCCGATCCGGGAGCAGGGTTCCAGGGTCAGCCCAATCAGGGACAGCAGTTCCAGGGACAGCAGTTCCAGGGACAGC
>JAEELH010000095.1 GCA_016288825.1 Lachnospiraceae bacterium
AGTTTGAACCGTACAAGATAAAGCTTAGCTTTTCCTTTTACTGATTCGTTTAGGATTAATTCCTCAAAAATGTTGTCACTTATTTGTGACTTACTCTTGGAATCTTTCAAGGTTGTTTCACTGTTCAGTTATCAAGGTTCTCTTGGTTGTCTGCCTCAAGCGACAACTCCGATATCTTATCACGTAGTATTTTGTTTGTCAAGCACTTTTTTTAATTTTTTTAAAAAAGTTTTTTGACTCCTACGCAACAGCAGAGAAACCATTGTTTTGATCAAGTTCTCTGCGCGGAGAAGGAGGGATTTGAACCCTCGCGCCGCTATTAACGACCTACTCCCTTTCCAGGGGAGCCCCTTCGGCCAGCTTGGGTACTTCTCCTCACTGCTCGATAGCAAGATATATAAGATTGAGGATTGACGACCGTAGCCGTTCGAATCCTACCATGTTTTGAGAATCGATCATCGCCCAGATGTCTTATCTCAAACGGAGAGGGTGGGATTCGAACCCACGCGCCCTTGCGGACAAACGGTTTTCAAGACCGCCTCGTTATGACCACTTCGATACCTCTCCAAAAGCACCCCGTCTTTGCGAGGTGCGAAAGCCATTGTATCACTCAGACAACCACCTGTCAACTACTAAATATATGAAAAATAATATTCAGAATATTCCGCCTATATGTTTCCCTTAAATACGGGGTTCAGAGACACTTCCTCATTGAAAATCCACTTTATTTATATCGATCTCTATCATATTTACATATGTATCATCCAGGGATAGCTGCGGCTGATCTTTGATCATGAACGCCAATGGGGAGGTTCGATCCCTGAGCCTCTCCAGTTCCTCCGGTATCTCCTGCATACAACGCACTGCATAGGCTGCGCTATCCATATCCCCCATTTCCACATACTGATCCACAACATAATCAAGCAGAGTCAGATATTCTTCATATATGGAAATATCATAAGGCGAGGTCTCCATCGCTTTTCTTTCATATTCTATAAAGCGTTGTATATCACCCTCTGAAAAGAAAGTCCTCGCTTTTATCAAGTTCGAGATCGTATCATATTTGTTATGAGACAAAACCGAATCCGCAGCAAGGAGCGCAGTTTCATCATCAGATGAGATCATGATATCCTTAAGTGCCATTGTATGTTCTGAAGTTATTGCAAGGGCCGCTTCGCTATGTCCGGAAACATACATAAGATCACATAACCCCATTTTCCCAAAAAACACCACCGCAATAATGGCCAGTACAGCAAAGCCTATCTGCCCCGGAACTTTAATATCCACATTTCTGACCCGCTCCGATGCTGTATCTCCATCTGTTATCACCAGAAGGGCTATCATAACCATGGGTAAAAACTGCATATCATAATCTATAAAACTATGAAGAGCAACTGCTGTAATGATCAGCGGCACCGCTATTCCTTGTCTGTTTTCGGACTTATCTCTTATTGCCTTGACCAGTTTGACCACCAAGGTACCAAAAAGGAACAGCCCGGGCACTACTCCCAGATCAAGCAAAAGCTGAAGATACTCATTGTGGACATTGACCACACTATAGACTCCGCTTTGCATGCTTCCCTGTATAAAATAGTATCCATAATATCCCAGTCCCTGAGGATGCGACGCTATGATCCTTAAAGCATCAATATCATAAAGCAGCCTGCCCCACATAGTACTTAGTCGTATCGGATCCATTCCCTTATTAAATAAGAAGAATGCCCCTATCCCTATGCAAAGTAACAGGGCAACAGCCACACCACCACATAATATCTTTGCAGACTTTGAAGAAAGACGGACCGCTCCAATAATAAGTGCAAGTACCAATATAATGAAAGCAACCAAAAAAGCTCCGCGGGAACCGGTTAAAACAAAACCTACCAGGCACAGTGCCACCGAACAGATATCAAGCGCAAGTCCTAAACGTGAACTCTTATGCTTTATTTTTCCGGAGATAACCGCAAGACCTGCGATCATGGATACCAGGAGGAAAAGCGCATAGGTATTGGGATACATAAAAGATCCCCCAAGCCGCCCGGATACTAAAACATAATCTCTTGTAGCCGGAATCAAAGATAGTATCAAGGATATGATCACCGTCACCGCAGATATAATATGAAGGAAATCCTTTGTTATCCTTCTAAAGCTTGAAATTTCTGGTCCCTCCTGCATAATAAGCAGGAAAAACAATCCCGCTGTGATCATGCGAACCGTACCATCCCAAGCCATAACACCATCAACTGCCCACAGGGGGACCAATATCGAAAAAACACCGCAGACCGCAATAGCAAGTCCGAAACCGGACCATGGGATGCGCAGTGTTTTCTTTTTATGTACATATAAAGAAAGCAGAGCTGCCTCCGCTATTCCCGCAGCACCATATACAAAGGTATAAAATCCCCCTCCACAGAGGATTGATATGATCAGAATAATAGCCAGTAACATCTTTCTTCCTTATACAAAAGATTTTGACGCATACGCCCGTATATGATAAAGTAAATCCGTTGGTCATTCGGCGTATGACGTACAGCAAATATTATACAATAGAACGAGAGGAATATCATCGTGAAAAAAAGGAGTTCATTCAAAGGCACGCTGGGATTCGTTCTGGCAGCCGCAGGTTCCGCCGTTGGTCTGGGAAATATCTGGAGATTCCCCTATCTTGCCGCAAAGGATGGCGGTGGCCTCTTTCTGCTGGTATATCTGATACTGGCACTTACCTTTGGCTACACCCTTCTCACAACAGAGATAGCCATTGGCCGCAACACCAAAGAAAGCCCCCTTACAGCGTACAAAAAGCTGGACGGTCGCTTCGGATGGGTTGGCTGGCTTGCCTGCCTCGTACCTATGATCATCATGCCTTACTACTGTGCGATCGGCGGTTGGGTACTTAAATATCTGATCACCTTTATTTCCGGTAATGGCGCTGCTGCAGCAGATGATGCCTTCTTTGGCAATTTTGTTTCATCAGCTAACGAGCCGATATTTACAACGATAATCTTTCTTTTCCTTTGCGCTCTTATAATCCTGGGCGGTGTAAATAAGGGAATCGAACGTGCATCACGCTATATCATGCCTATACTGGTTGTGCTCGTAATCATTATTGCTATCTTTTCCGTTACTATTTCTCATAAAGATGCTGACGGAACCCTTCGTACCGGACTTGAGGGACTCAAGATCCTCTTCATTCCGGATTTCAAGGGACTTACCCTTGGTAAATTTGCAACCATAGTTCTTGACGCTATGGGACAGCTTTTCTTCTCACTGAGTATCGCAATGGGCATCATGGTTGCATACGGTTCATACGTTGCTGATGATGCGGATCTCGGAAAATCCATCAACCAGATTGAGATCTTTGATACCGGTATCGCATTCCTTGCAGGTGTTATGATCATTCCTGCGGTTTATGTGTTCATGGGAAAGGAAGGTCTGAGCGCGTCCGGTCCCGGACTTATGTTTAAGTCTCTTCCCAAGGTTTTCGCCATGATGGGATCTGTCGGACAGATCATCGGAGCGCTGTTCTTTGCAATGGTACTGTTTGCGGCACTTACTTCTGCGGTTTCAATTATGGAAGCAGTCGTATCCAGTTTCTGTGATGCTTTCCATCTTAAGAGAAAAAGAGCGACACTTCTGGAAACCCTCATCGCACTCGTTGGAGCAGTCTTCGTTTGCCTCGGCTTCAACAAGTTCTACTTTGAACTCAAGCTTCCCAACGGATCTGTTGAGCAGCTTTTAGGCGTCATGGATTACATTTCAAATTACCTTCTGATGCCTATCGTATCCATCGCGACTTGCATCCTTGTTGGTTACATCATCAAACCTGACGCTGTTATCAATGAGGTTGAAAAGAGCAGCAACAGATTCAGCCGAAAGGGTCTGTATGTGATCATGATCAAATACATCGCACCTGTACTTCTGATACTTCTGTTCCTGCAGTCGTTCTCATTATTCGGTTAAACAAAAAAGGAAGTGCCCATCAAGGCACTTCCTTTTTTAATTTCCGATTTTTTACTTAGATCTCCACAGTCCGTGAAGGTTGCAATAATCAAGTGCATACTCAAAGGTCTCTCCCTCAGCAAGAGCAAATACTGCCTTGGGCGCCTGGCCGGGTGCAAGCTCCTTGATCTGAACGCCTGCGCTGGTAACAATAGCGATAAACTCAATGTAGTGCTCCTCAGCCATGGGATGCTCAACCTCACCGACAGTAACGGTAACGATAGAACCATTAACTTCAGCAACAGGAACGTGCTTCTCAACTGCTCCGTCAGTTTCTCCGGGTACCAGTTCCTTCATGTTCTGGCCACAGCATACGGGATTAGCTCCTTTGTCCTTGATCTTGAAGACAATGCTGCCACAGGAATTGCACTTGAATACTCTAAACTCCATAATTCCCTCCTTTTAATTGTTGTGATTCCCCCTTACGGGCATCTACGCCACGGTTTCTTATATGTTAACACAGAGCCTTCACTCACGCAAGTTCACCTTTCATCTCTTTTTTCCTCTTGTACATAGCAGCATCTGCCCTGGCAAATACATCATCCGTACACATATCCTCACCCGGATAATATATAGCGCATCCAAGGGCTGCAGACATGCGCTCCCAAGGCTCAAGGCTGTCATCCTTGCTTGCCTCATCGATAAGCCTTTCAAAATTTCTTATCAAATCCTCTCGGAGATAGTAATCTCTTTTCTCAAGCAGTACAACAAACTCATCTCCTCCGAAGCGGAAAACGGGCGAATGCATGAAAATACCGCAAATCAGATTGCAAAGCTGAATAATGGCCACATCACCCTTTTCATGACCATAAAGATCATTGGTCTCCTTGAGGTTGTTCATATCGATCATAATGATCCCAAAAATAGCCTTACCCGCCTTGATAGCTTCATCAACTCTGACAGCTTCATTTTCGTATGCGCGCTTGTTACGAACTCCGGTAAGCCCGTCCAGATTGGCCAGACGGTCCATATTATCGGCATGCTCCCTGGTTGATAAGAGCTCCTGCTTAGTAGCCAAAAGATTGTCAAAGTACTCATGCATATCCGACTCCATCTGACGGATAGACTCTGACAGTTCCTGGATCTCGTCCCCTGTCTTTGTCTCGATATCGCTAAAAACGCTTTCCTCTCTTGATACCTCATGGTCAGAATACCGCTTAGCCGCATCGGACAGTTGCCTGATAGGCCTTACAACAGACCGCTCAATGATAAACATAGCTACCCAGATCATAATAAGGGTCAGAGCCAGTAAAAGAGCTGCTGTATAAAGTGTATAACGCGCTATACGTCCCATAACATTGTTCATGGGGATGTCCGTAAGGCAATACCCAACAACTTCATTTCCATCATATACCGGGACGCCACCTGTAACCAGCCAACCATACTCCTCAGTTTTGGTTATATATGGTGGAAATCCTCTGCCGGGATCGTCGATGATATCGGCATTGATATCGTACAACGGATCAAATACTCCGGGCATGCAGGCATCCTCCATCGCTGCATCTACCAGATATACTGCAACCCTGTCCTCCGGAACAACAATTACCAAGTAAACACAATCCACATCGTTTCTGTTTTGGATCATACGCAAGCTGCTCAGGACCCTGTTATATTCTGTCATGGATCTTACTTCATCAAAGTGAGAAACATATTCGTTAAACTCGGGCGAACCCCAATCCTCACTGCCAACCTTGTTCTCGGTCTGGGCATAGATCTCCAGCACCCTGTCACGAACAGCGTGAACATCCCTGACATCCAAAAGACCAGCCGCAGTAGAAGACAATTCAACAGTGTGCTCCTTATAATGGGACTCAACCATATTTTTGATGACAAAATAATTTGTAACAAGAGCAGCAGCACTTAGCAACACCGCAATATTGATGATCACTATTGCTGCTTTTTTTCTAAGAGTACGTGTCATATAACTCCGCTCCCTTAATCAAATGTTTTATCACTCCAGTTTAAACTTACCCACCTGGCCTGTAAGATCATCTACTATCTCGCTGCTCTGTGCTGCCTCCTGATCTATACGTGTCATATTGTCTGACATCTCCACGGATCTCTCCGCTGTCTTTGTAACTCCCTCTGCCGCCTCGGAAACAGCCGTGCTGACACTGTCTGTAGATTGCTGTATACGCTCGATGTTGGCTTTGATCTGCTCTGTTGCATCAGCAAAATGAGCCATCAT
>JAEELH010000096.1 GCA_016288825.1 Lachnospiraceae bacterium
CCGTCTCGATAGTCTCTGTGTCACGCATCTCACCGATAAGGATAACATTGGGATCCTCACGAAGGCTGGCACGGAGTCCGGAAGCAAAGCTTTTTGTATCCTTGCCCACCTCACGCTGATTGATGGCACACTTGTCAGGTTTGTAAATATACTCTACCGGATCCTCAAGAGTAACTATATGATCATATCTGGTATGATTTATACTATCTATAAGTGCTGCAAGGGTCGTTGACTTTCCGGAACCGGTCTCTCCGGTTACAAGAACAATGCCCTTATGGAGCTTGGGAAGATCCAAAACCGCAGGAGGTAATCCCAGGGATCCAAGCTCAGGGATATTCTCACTAAGAAGTCTTATGGCAATGGAAGGAATGCCCTGCTGTTTGAAGATATGGATACGGCATCTGTTTCCGGCGTATGTTCCTGCCAGATCCAGCTCGCCAACCTTTTCAAATTCATCATAGGCATTACCTGCAAGCCAGCGGGCCGCATCAACACAATCGTCGATAGTCAACGCCTCGGGAGTCATGTCTTCAAGTTTTCCGGAGTTCCTGTATTTAGGCGGAAGTCCACAGATAATATGGATATCACTGGCTCCGTCGTCATGAGCTTTTTTTACCAATTCCTCTACTGTCATAATCAGACCTCCTCCTCATTTATTACTCTAAGCACCTCGCTGGATGTTGTAATACCCTCCATTACCAACCTTGTGGCATTGGTCTTGAGAGATACAAAGTGCTCTCCCTCACGGAGCCTTGCTTCTACAGCCTCACGTCCTTGTCTTGAAGCAATTGCGCTCCTGATCTCCGGTGTTATCTGAAACATCTCAAATACGGCAATACGGCCGATATATCCCGTATTGTAGCAATGAGGACATCCCTTGCCGCGATAGAATTTGGGTGCCTCAGAACAAAAACTGCTCTTATCTATATGCATCTGACGCAGCTCTTCCTCGTCGGGAACGTATTCCTCCCGACACTCGGGACAGATACGCCGCACAAGACGCTGTGAAATGATGCCACGCAGTGCAGACGATACAATATAGGGATCAACACCAATATCAATAAGTCTGTCAATGGTTCCAACCGCATCATTGGTATGAATGGTAGAAAGCACCAAATGTCCGGTAATAGCGGCTCTCATAGCGATCTCGGCAGTCTCACCGTCACGGATCTCGCCCACTGCAATGATGTCCGGATCCTGCCTCAAGATGGCGCGAAGTCCGTTGGCAAAAGTCATGCCCACCTTTTCATTGATCTGGACCTGGTTAACTCCCTCGAAGTTATACTCCACAGGATCCTCCAAGGTGACCAGATTGACCTCCCGCTCATTAAGCTCGTCGATCATGGTGTACATGGTGGTAGTCTTACCGCTTCCGGTAGGTCCTACGATAAGTACAACGCCGCTCTTGGCGCTTATCATCTTTTTGTATTTTTTAAGATCATCTCCCTGAAGACCGATCTGCTCAACGTTGATCTTACGGCCGTCCTTATCAAGAAGTCTGGCAACCATCTTTTCGCCGTAGATGGTCGGAAGGGATGAAAGACGAACATCGATATTTTTATCTTTGATATGAACGTTGAAGCGGCCGTCCAAAGGAACGTTATGCTCTGCAATATCCATACCGGCCATAACCTTGATACGGGAAATGACAGCCGCCTGCAAGTCCTTGGGAACCGCAAGGATGTCACGCATGATACCGTCCACACGGAGCCTGATCTTCATCTCAGTCTCCTGAGGCTCAAAGTGGATATCACTGGCCCGCTCCATAACACCACGCTCTATGATGGAGTTAACAAGTCTGATGGCCGGAGCCGAATCTGCTCCATCCTCTCCGATCTGATTGGGAACAAAAGAAGAAACCCGATCCTCCTTTGCCAAAAGACCTGCCTCATGGCGCATCTCCTCGATGGCCTTTGCTGCACCCTCGTTAGAATAAAGGACCTGGATGGAATGATCAATGGCCGCCGCTGTAGAAACCACCGGCACTACCCTCTTTTTAACGGATTTTTTAACTTCCTCAAGGGCATAAAAGTTAAGGGGATCGCTCATTGCAAGATAGATCTCATCCCCCTGAACCCGCACAGGTACTACCTGATACTGCTTGGCAATATTCTTGGGAACAGTCTGGGCCAACTCAGCAGGAATACTTACCTTGGTAAGATCAACATATTCGATACCAAGCTGCATCTGAAGAGCCTCAATAAGCTCCATCTCCGTAATGATACCGGAATTAATGAGAGCTGCTCCCAGTCTTTCCTTTGTTTCCTTTTGGATCTCCAGACCCCTTTGTAATTCTTCTTCAGTTATTACACCAGCCGCTGTAAGAAGTTCACCGAGTTTTTGATATTTCAATTTCTACTCCTTATCTGCCGGAAGTCCCTCATCCGGTTTACCGCCAACCATTGTCTCATAATAGGTAGCTTTTGCGCTTACCAGGATCTTGCCGGTCCAGTTTTTAAGATCCGCATCTGTATCCTGAGACTGCTCTGCTGTACAGTTCAAATCTCCGATCCTGCAGCGATACTCGCTGTTTTCAAGAGCCGTAATGATCCTTTTTGCTGCCTCATATCCTGTAGTACTAAACTGGATGGAAAACTCTCTTCTTACCATATCTCCATCTCTTGTAAGCGCGGAGAAAGCGATCTCATACTCATCCGTATCGGCCAGGATATCATTAAGTGCAGCATATTCCGCCTCGGCATTGTTATAGCTGCCCATGTAAGCGGCGCGGCCTAAAGTACCGAACTCTTCAAGCTCTGCCTCCATTTTTTCCATCTCAGCTATCTTTGCATTTACAACAACAAGTTCCGCATTGGCAGATTCCTTTTTAGAATTTGCCGACATGATCCCGTCTCTCACCGGCACATCTACAAACCAATAATACAATAGTCCTATAAGTATCAGTGCCAGGATCAGCAGGAGCGCTTTTTCTCTTGTTGAAAAATCTCTGGTTAAATTCTTCATTCAGTACCCCCTGCCTTTATGCCGTTAAGATGGATCTCTATGTTTGCAGTCACAGTGGAAATGTTGCCGGAATCTGTCTTTTCTTCCTTTTGCGCCGTTGAAACAACACTGTAGCTGACAAGTTCACTTTCATTAAGGCTCTGAAGGATACGATTAACCTCTTCCAGAGTACTTCCCACAACTCTGA
>JAEELH010000097.1 GCA_016288825.1 Lachnospiraceae bacterium
ATCTACCATCTTACGTGAATCAGCCATCATCTGCTGAGGCTGTGAAAGCCTGACTTCCTTGCCGCCCTGAACGTGAAATACATCCATACCGGCTGTGAATTTACCGGAACAGATCCGCATAAATGCTATCCTGTCACGATGCGCCTTGTTCATATTGGCCTGGATCTTAAAAATAAAACCGGAAAAGTCCTGTGAAAAAGGATCCACAAGTCCCTGATCGGACTTACGTCCCAAAGGCGGTGTAGTCATTTCAAGGAAATGTTCCAGGAAGGTCTCAACTCCGAAATTAGTGAGAGCCGATCCGAAAAATACAGGCGAAAGCTCGCCGGCAGTAACTTTTTTCTGATCAAATTCCGCACCTGCACCGTCCAAAAGTTCAAGTTCCTCGTCCAGAGCAGCACGTCTCTCGTCTCCTATTATGCCAACAAGTTCATCGTCATCGATATGGATCCTCTGGGCCTGTCCCTGCTTGGTTCCCTTAAGGGTATCCGAATAAATAAGTACGTCTTTTGACTTACGATCATAAACACCGCGGAACTCCTTGCCGCTGCCAAGTGGCCAGTTGATGGGACAGGTAGCGATGCCAAGCTCGTTTTCAATATCATCAAGAAGTTCAAAGGTATCCATGGCATCTCGGTCCATCTTGTTGATAAAGGTAAAGATGGGAATATGTCTCATGACGCAAACCTTGAAGAGTTTTCTGGTCTGGGCCTCAACTCCCTTGGATGCATCCAGCACCATCACCGCTGAATCGGCTGCCATAAGTGTCCTGTATGTATCCTCCGAAAAGTCCTGATGCCCGGGGGTATCAAGTATGTTGATGCACATTCCTTCATATTCAAACTGAAGTACCGAACTTGTAACGGAGATTCCTCTTTCTTTTTCAATCTCCATCCAATCCGAAACGGCATGCTTAGCCGTAGCCTTTCCCTTAACCGAACCTGCCTGATTGATCTGTCCTCCGTATAAAAGAAACTTCTCCGTCAGTGTGGTCTTTCCCGCATCCGGGTGGGAAATGATGGCAAAAGTTCGACGTTTTTCAATTTCTTTAACTAATTCACTCACTTTTAATCCTTTTCTTTTAAACTATCCAAACATATGCTTTCTATGCAAGAACTCTACCGGAATCTGCTGTAGTATCATCAAGTCCGAAATAGGACAATATCGTGGACGATACGCAGTTAAACCCATCTACATTCCCATAATCCCTGCCTGCGCTAACGGGCTTACCATACATAAGAAGAGGAACATACTCTCTTGTATGATCCGTACCCTTAAAGCCGGGATCACATCCGTGATCTGCAGTGATCATCAAGATATCCTCATCTCTCATCAGCGAAGTGATCTCGGGCAGCTTTTTATCAAAATAGGAAAGAGCTTCAGCATAACCGTCTATATCTCGCCTGTGGCCATAGATCATATCCGTATCCACGAGATTGACAAACATGAGTCCCTCAAAATCACGCTTCATCCAGTCGATGGTCTTTTCTATTCCATCAGCATTGCCTTCGGTACGTATAAAATCCGTAATACCAACTCCGGCAAAAATATCATTGATCTTGCCGACTGCGAGCACATCCCTGCCCGCATCCTTAAGGACATCCATCATGGTCCTTCCGGTAGGCTCAAGAGAATAGTCGTGACGTCTCACCGTCCTTGAAAAGCTTCCCGGCTGACCCACAAAGGGTCTGGCAATAACTCTTCCCACAGCATGTTCTCCGCGAAGCATATCACGGGCGATACTGCAATATCTGTAAAGTTCATCTACCGGCACGATATCCTCATGCGCTGCGATCTGAAAAACAGAATCTGCAGAAGTATACACTATCAGCGCTCCGGTTTCCATATGCTCTCTGCCGTAATCCTCGATAACCTGAGTGCCGGAATAGGGCAGATTGCATAGCCACTTCCTGCCGGTGCGTCTTTCAAACTCATCCATAACCTCCGCAGGAAAACCATGAGGATAAGTTGGCATAGGGTTTTTACTGACAATGCCTGCCAGTTCCCAATGCCCTGTGGTAGTATCCTTGCCGTTGGATAATTCTCTCAAACGCGCAAATGAACCTGAAGGTGAAGCAACCTTCAGGTTATCAAGTTCCATGCCTTCAATGTTGAAATATCCCATTTCGGACATGTTTTTCATATCAAATTTCGGACTTGTAGCTACCGAACGGAGGGTATGACACCCCTCATCTCCGAAAGCAGCTGCATCAGGGGCTGCCCCGCATCCCACACTGTCCAAAACTATAAGTATAACTCTTTTCATTTTATTCCTTGTCCTTAATATCCTATGGAACCAACACCTTCACAGTGACTATGAAGCTTCGTTTCTTGATCCGGAAAATACTGTCTCTCCCTTGACACCTGCAAAAAGCTTTGCCGTAAGCTTAGTAACCATCTCATTGTGACGTCTGATAATGATCTTGGTCTCCGGAGGATAGTTTTCCAGAAGCTTTTGAGCAGTATTAGCGATCAAAAATGAAAGATTCTTTTTTGCATCCGGTCCAAAGGCCGTATATAAAAGCACATAAAGTACACCTGAAGGAGCCCTTTTCAAAAGCAGGACCGCATTGACCTCATCCTTATCCAGAGCACAGGATGACACATCCATTTCAAACCAGTTCTTAGGTAGATATGCAAGATCATCAACCAATCCGCGATTACCTTTGAAAAGACAGTTCTTGATAAAAGATCTGTACTGCAAAATAGAAACCTCAGATAAAGGCTTGATAAAGTCGGGCATCTTATTGACTTTCAGCATATTGGCGATCTTTTGGATGCTTTCCATGGTAACAGGCAGATCCAGCGCTTCTGACTGGGCAAAAGAAAACCCGTCTGACTCAAGCGTTTTTGACATGACTTCATCAGAAGACTCATAAAAGCTCTCAATAACATCCTCATCGGATACATCCTCGGTATATCTGGTCATGAGTTCTTCCTTGACCTCATCGCTGCCGGAAAGCACGCGAATACGACTTCTGGTGTCGTCCTCACTCTCGCTGTCCTTGAGCTCGTAAACCAGGGCACCAACAGTCTGACCCGCATCATCTACAGCTCCCAGACCTCTGAAAAAAACACGGTCAAGGTTCTCCTGCATATCCTCATCTATAAATGCGGAAAAATCTTCCGCGTTATCACAAGTAATCTCAATATATTCCATTATGCTTTCCTCAATACTCTGTCAAGAAAATCAGCACCGCTCTCTTTTTTCTTTTTAAGTTCGAAACTTACCTCTACCGGGATCCCCGCCTCTTCAAGGCTCATCTGAACATCCTCAGATACCATAAAAAGCGGGCTCCTGTCCTTAACATGAGTAAGTGTAACAATGGTATCACTGTCCAATCTTATGGTCTGACACTCATCCGGAAGTTGCTCCGCTATAAGTTTGGACGACGTAGCCATATCTTCACCCGGAAGCTTGAAAAACATTACACTTTGAAGATCATAGTCATTGCCCTCGATCCTTCCTCTTAAATAATCTAGATACAGATCGTTAAAAAATCCAGTCTCTCCGTCCTGATAGCACTGCTCATTGACCATCTGAACAAAAATAAGGGTAAGTCCGATGGACAGTCCCAAAGTGACTGTATTCATAGGGGTTACATAGTATAACAAAACATAGAACGCCATTGGTATAAAGAATGAACGAACGTGAAAAAACTTCATGCGCTCATCCTTTCTTCTGTAATAAATAAGGGCAAATATGGTTCCGAAAAAATATACCAGCCTGATCAGATCAGTAACAATGTAAAGCGGCGTTTCGGCATATGATGTACTATCCGTGAAAGTAAACAGGATGCCTGTAAATATATTGATCGTATCCAGGAGCATCATTATGGCAAAACCGGCGGTGAAAAATAATCCGTTGCGCCTGATGTGCAGAGTACTGTGGAACATCCTGTAATCCACATAGATAAACCACTGAAAAGCAAAAAGATTGATCAGATACTCCAGTGACGTCTCGATCAACACGGCTGCCATAGAACTGCACTCAAGGATCCCGGCATCCCGGTATCCGACTACAATGTATGCGATACTCATCAGGATAAAAATTACCAAAAGAGACAGAAAGATCTTCTTTTCCCATTCATCTTTGATATTAAATTTAGCCGCCAAAACGGTAATGCCAATGACCAGCATAATGGCCACGATATTGGAATAGATCGCGATCTGGTTTATATCGTTCATGCTGCCTCACCTCCCTTCACATCTGACTGTACAAGTTCGGAAGCGCTACCGAGGTGAGTAAAAACTATGGACATACCGCATCCTATACTGGTAAGTGATATCCCGCCAAACACAAACGGAACTACGAGACCGACAACAACCGGCAAAACGTAGATCCAAACAGGGATCAGCGTTTTTTTATCCATGCCCGTTCTGTATCTTGCGATAATGATAAAGCCCGCAATTAGATATGCAAACATCATGACCATAAAGGGAATATACAGGATACCATGATGATAATAATTGTTCTCATCCACGTTAAAGAAGAATCCCGCAAATATATTGACTATGAGCAAAACTTCTACCAGCAGACCCGGCACGAAAAATGGCGTATGCTTTTTCTTTGAAACACTGCTGTCCATACCCACAAATCTGACGATGCAGTAATGCAAAAAGGCCATGCACAAAAAAGCCATGGCAACATAAAACACCGTCATACTGGCAATATTGATGATCCTTCCTCCAGGAAACTCCCTTTTATCTATAAGATACGCAGGAATATCCGCTAATGCCATAATGATATCAAGAAACAGAAGTATGAAGAAAAGTTTATCATCCTCGCGATTTCTCTTTCTCATGATAGATGTCTCCAAAAAAACACCTAACAAAAGAAATACCGTAGAACCATCGATAAGGATCGTGGCCCAGTTTTCTACTGAAAGTCCATACATAGTCAAACACCTCCGCCTTCAATTATAAACGAAAAAAGGGTGGCATACCACCCTCTTTTCAGTATTCTTGCTTATACTTGATTTTTTTCTACAACAGGGAATCTAAGAATCACCTTAAACAGATCACCGTCCACACTCAGTTCAAACCTTCCTCCCATGAGTTCCGTAAGGCTGCGGGCTATAGAAAGCCCCAGACCACTTCCCTCGGTACTTCGGGATACATCTCCCCGAACAAATCTCTGCATCAGTTCTTCTCCGGATATATGAAGAGGTGCCGCTGAGATATTCCTGAATATGATGGACGTCATACCATCTTCTCCGGCTTCTGTCACATCTACATATGCCCTGGTTCCCTCCTGACCATACTTTACTGAGTTATTAAGGAGGTTATCAAATACTCTCCAGAGCCTCTGGGGATCAGCATTGATATATATGTCTGATTCCGGACTTTCGACCACCATGTTGATATTCCTTTCGGACAGTTTTTCCGAATACTCTCCCACTGCCTGAGTCAGGAGAACGGAGGCATTGATCTTTTCCATCTCCAGCTTGATGGCACCGGAAGTAGCCTTTGACGCATCAATAAGGTCAGATATCAGTTTCTTAAGGCGCTGAGCCTGACGAGACAAAACGTCCACATATTCTCTTGCCTTTTCACTTTCCAATTTCTCCTTGGAAAGCAGGTCAACATAGTTGACTATTGATGTCAGCGGAGTCCTGATATCATGAGATACATTGGTAATAAGCTCCGTCTGCATGCGGTCGCTCTTCATCCTCTCCTCAACTGCCGCATCCAGTCCTGCCCTGATGTGGTTGATATTGTCCGAAAGCAGACTCAGATCCATCGGCATGCCTGTGGTATTAATGGTATATGACATGTCACCGCCGGCAACAGCCTCTGCTCCCTGTACTACTGCAGAAAGCGAGGACAGCCACTTCATCAGCCTCCATGCTATAAATCCCCAGGCAGTGAGAAATACGATTCCCAAAGGCACATTAATATCATCACTGTAAGAGTTTCCCGACATGATCAAAAACGCAAAAAGATGAAGTATAAATAAAACCGCATAGGTGATCCATGCCCTTCTTTTAAGGCCCTTTACACCCTCATCCTTTTTCATCATTTCCCTGAGCTTTGATACCAGAATACCTAATCCGCGAAAAGCTCTGTATACAAGTGTCTTTTTCCACATGCCGCCAACCTTGATATTGACCGCAAGACTTATAACAAACGGAAGGCTAAGGACAGCTGCTACAGGCAGATATAAGAAAATCATCCACCATCTGCCGACATTATCGAATACAGCCAATACTGTTCCAAGCACCATAAGCTCAATGATCAGATACAGATCCATGGGGATATGGTCAAAGCCCCTGCGCTCGATCACTCCGCTTCCGTCTGCTGCAAGGATATAATTTTCCTCTTTGCTTTTCGGATGAGGTGTGGA
Organism: Lachnospiraceae bacterium; assembly: GCA_016288825.1. Taxonomy (GTDB): domain Bacteria; phylum Bacillota; class Clostridia; order Lachnospirales; family Lachnospiraceae; genus Weimeria. The sequence continues at coordinate 6,347 of JAEELH010000097.1, forward strand.
ATGATGTCCCGCTGACACAATAAGAAGAATACCGCAAAGCACCATAAGTATTGTTCCAATAAACACCAATAATATGAAAAGATTCCTGTAGGATACGATCTTTATGAGTTCCCCTGTCTGCTGAACATAATAATCCTTGTAATCAGTGTTTAAAGCATATCCGCCATTGATGTCTGCCACATAACTGTCAAGATTCTCTCCTTCCTTTTGTCCCACATAGTACATCATCA
>JAEELH010000098.1 GCA_016288825.1 Lachnospiraceae bacterium
AACTTTGAGAAAAAGACAATAGAACGTGGGGAAAGACTTCTTCCGGGCGAGGGCGGAGTGATAGTGCTTTATTCGGGAGCCTGTACAGCGGTAGGTAAGGGCCTGGTGGATCTGACCGGAGGCACCGTGATTTCCGAGAGTACCGCCATACCGGCATACAGTGAAATGCTTGTTCCAAGCGGTGATTCGGGTGTTGTAGCCTCCGAAACCACAGTATTATTCGTGATCTACGGAAAGTGAAACTTGCTTCAATACCATTTTTTGGTCATTTTTACCAAAAATGAGCGCAAAGTTTTGGTAAAAACAGATATAGCATTTATCAATCATTATGTGTATAATAGTCAAGTAAGCGTTTCTGACGCATTTATTTTATGAATGAAGAATCAGAACTTAAATTAGGGAGGATTTAAAATGGCAAGTTTATCACTTAAAAACATTCAGAAGGTATATCCTAACGGTTTCGTAGCTGTTAAGGACTTCAACCTTGAGATCGAAGATAAGGAGTTCATCATCTTCGTAGGTCCTTCAGGATGTGGTAAGTCTACTACACTTCGTATGATCGCAGGTCTTGAGGAGATTTCTCAGGGCGAGCTTTGGATCGGCGACAAGCTCATGAACGACGTTGAGCCTAAGGACAGAGATATCGCGATGGTTTTCCAGAACTACGCTCTGTATCCTCATATGTCAGTTTATGATAACATGGCATTCGGTCTTAAGCTTCGTAAGACTCCTAAGGCTGAAATCGATAAATTGGTTCATGAGGCAGCTAAGATCCTTGATATCGAGCACTTATTAGACCGTAAGCCTAAGGCTCTTTCAGGTGGACAGCGTCAGCGTGTTGCCATGGGTCGTGCTATCGTTCGTAATCCTAAGGTATTCCTTATGGACGAGCCTCTTTCAAACCTTGATGCTAAGCTTCGTGTACAGATGAGAATTGAGATCTCAAAGCTCCATCAGAGACTTGAGACCACCATCATCTACGTTACACATGACCAGACAGAGGCTATGACACTTGGTACCCGTATCGTTGTTATGAAGGACGGTGTGGTACAGCAGATCGACAGCCCCCAGGTTCTTTACAATGCACCCCAGAATCTTTTCGTTGCCGGATTCATCGGATCACCTCAGATGAACTTCATCGATGCAAAGATCTCTCAGGAGGGTTCAGACGTTATCGCTACTATCGGCGATGCTAACCTCAAGGTTCCCGCAGCTAAGGGCAAGGCTCTTGTTGACGGCGGCTATGTTGGCAAGACCGTTATCCTTGGTATCCGTCCCGAGAACCTTCATGATGATCAGGCATTCCTTGCAAGCTCACCCGACAGCGTTATCAACGCTAAGATCCGTGTATACGAGCTTCTTGGTGCAGAAGTATTCCTGTATTTCGATTATGCAGGTTCACAGGTTACAGCTCGAGTTGATCCCCGTACAACTGCTAAGACAGGCGACGAGGTGAAGTTCGCACTCGATATGGAGAAGGTTCACTTCTTCGATAAGGACACAGAGAAGACAATTACTAATTAGTAGTAGTTTCTTCATAAACCGTATCCTCTTACGTGTTTAGAGGCCCCTGCCAATTTGGCAGGGGCCTCACTTTTTTATCTTATTTACTTATGCTCTACAAAGAAGATATTTCCTTTGTCTGCAAAGCGTTCTGTAGCTTCATCCAGTTCAATGACTTCTGACTTGCCGCTGGAAGGATGATATACCGTAATACTGTGGGAATTATATCCTGCTATGGTCACCATCTCATCACCCAGCATTCCGTAAGTGTTTTCTCCCAGATATACATAGTAGAGCATCTGACTCACGCTACATCCCGTAAGATCCAAAAGATCATCCTGCTTGGCGGAGTCGTAGGCACTGGCACTTACATTATCCGATGCCAGCTTGTACAAGGATCGGCCGTTACGCCATACATAATTCTGATGGTTATCTACAACAACTCCGCTTCCCTCGTCCGCTGTATCGATAGCCTTATTCAGGTCGGTTCCGCTGTATACGATCTGCCCTGAAACATATACGTAATACTTTAGGGGCGATGTCTTGACCGTGATCTCAACCGTTTCTCCGTTGCTCTGGAGAGATCTGGTGCTGACACGGCTGGCTATAGAAAGGGCCGAGCTGTTGTTGGATTTATCCGAAAGGACCAAATATGCCATCTCTCCCAGATCGCCGCCAACATCCTTTGTAAGGGTAACTGTCTGGTTCTGCTCTCCGTGACTTGCCAGGATCGTATCATCCTTGGCATATCTGTATACCTTACCCGCCCTTCTCATCCGTGTAAGATAAAGGGCAAAAGTATCATGGACTACCTTGGTAGTATAAAGACCTTTTTTGCTGTAAACCTTGATTATTTCACCACTTATGACATCTGAGATGCAAAGCTTGTACATAGGTGTGATCTTTTGCTCCCGGGCATCGGCATTGAGGTCGCTGGCATTCATGCATCCGTATACAAGATCCTCTGTCATAAAGGTAAGAGGACAAAGGAGCTCACCATCATCTGCAGTTACATCTCTTGTGGATTCATCATTGAGGTCCATGATGTGCATTACCTCAGCAGCATTTTCCTCCTCGATCCACGCTATATATCTACCGCTTCGGGATACGGCATACTGGCTGTCTGCCAGAGGGCCGAGTATGTCCGAAGTCTTACCTACTACCGGATCGATCCGCTCCAGCGTTCCGTCTACCATAATGTAGATATTACCGCCGCTGCTTCTGAACAAAAGATCCGATATACCCTCGGCAAGGATCTGATAAGGACTGGTAGTGGTCAAAAAGGCGATCTCTCTTGCCACATCACTTGAACTGTTGTAATGGTAGATATCAATACCGCACTGTCCTTCGTGAGCACCTGCATTCATGTATCCGTAAACAACGAAGTCCATAGTACCGCTTTCGTCTATATTAAGGATACGGATACCGTGGGACATATAACCGCCCCGGACCTCTGTGGGATCATTATGCGAGAATGAGAAGACCTCTGTCATCATCCTCCGGCTCTGATTGTATTCATAGAGACTTCCCATATGGAAAAAGGCAACCACTGTACCCGTCTCATTGGACATCATGACCGGATCCGTACTTATGGGCCCCAGCTCAAGCTTGTTCGCATTGGCCTTGACTGATGTGATATCCATGAACCTGTCAAAGGTTCTTTCATAATCCAGAAGATAAACTCTTTCCTCACCCCTTCGTACTCTGAAGTACTCGGAAGTGAAATAGTATCCCGCATCATCCTTGAGGTAGTAACTTAGAGTTGCGATTAGATCGCTGGCGCTCATATCCTTGACTTCCAGCACGGGATCACTTATCAGTTCTCCGTCAAAGCCCTTCCAGCCTACCTGATCAAGGCTCGAGTGGATATCTACCTTTGCCAGAGTATCCTCATTGCCGCTGTCGTCAGGTTCGAGATACATGGCCAGGCTCTGATACTTTTCCGATCTGGCCTTGTCACTAAAGTTTCTTGTGAACTCCAGACACTCCTCGGTATACGCGAAATCCGGTCTCGTGATCCTGGTATAATAATAGATATCCCGATCTTCACACTCAAGATCTATGACCAGCATGTACTCCTGACCCTCTTCAAGAAGATTAGCCATGGAGGGTTCAGCCGTCACCACATCTCCCTCGATAGTAAATTCGGAAACCTTGGTCTGGGCTATCTTACGACTGGTATCAAGGGAGCGAAGCTCCAGAGTCATTGACTTTATCTTGTTACCGTAGGTTTTGATACGAAGAGGAAGTACCCTGTCCTTATCCAAGGGTATCAGGGAATCTCTCATATATGCCGCCTCCATAGGTCTGACATAACCGTGAAGCGGTGCCAGCTCCTGACCAAAAGATACAGGCGTCATGACCGGAAGGGTCGGGGCCGACATGATGGTCTCCGTCTCACCCGGTTTGAAATTCAGTATGAAAAAGAACGCTACCACCGCCACAACAAAGGTGATGATCAGCATCAGGATCCTCCGCTTTACCTCATGGGAGATCCCCGTTTTTCTAAAAGAAAGCTTCATTTTACAAAAAATCTCCAGATAGTTGCTATAGTGATCATTGCAAGTCCGGCAACGCAGACATTGTTTATCTTATCCTTGAGTATGATCCTTGCTCCCAGGATATTAAGGAATATCCAAAGAGCGAAGCAGATCTTAACAAGAAGATCCACGGATGTGCCCTTAAGTGCCAGCTCGTAGCAGATGGGGGCAAAGTAAAGACAAAGTGCTCCCAGAACAATAAAGAGCAGATGGTAAACCGTAAGTTTTTTCAGATCCCCGTGTTTCATAAACACTGATGCTATGGCAGCAATTATTACTATTAAAAGAAGCTGTGCTGCGATAAGTATGCTTTCGGACATCTTGATGGGATATATACCTGAAATAACCTCGTATGCCGCATACAAAAGTGCTCCGCCGATGGCACCGATCCACCACAGCTTATTCTTATGCTCCCTGCCAAATCCCATAAGAAAGATACCGACTATGAGCAAAAGAAGGATAATGATCATCTGCCATGAGGGAAGACTTCTACCTATGACAGCTGTTGTGATGGTTACAACGGGAAATACCAGCATCGAAAATGGGGCGACTGCGGTCTCATACGTGATCTGCATGGAATAGTAAAAGGCGATCCAAGCCACCACCATCATAACGGTAAAGATTAGAAGTCGTCCCCATACAGCTCCGGAAAGAGATGACATGGAGGAGAGTAGGCCCTTGAAATCCAGTACAGTAAGCCTGATAAGCAAGAGCACTGCCGCCTCAATAGCAACTGCCATAGCGGCTGACATCCCCTCAAGTCCCTTTTTTATAAAAACAAAATGGAGCCCTGCCATAAGAAGGGCTACGACAAAATAACCTATCCAGCCGATTCCGAGATCCATTTTCCGTCCTTTCCAACACTTGAATTCAGATTAACAACAATATATAATACTTTGTGCTCTTATAAAAGTCAAACAAAAGGAGTTATATGGATAAATTAAAAAAAGTCAGCGCGCTGTTTCATATCCCGCTGGCAATGCTCATTTGCTATATCATTGAGTCCCTGTCCAGACACTCTGCCCTGGCAGGACTGCTTTTTATCAAAAATCATCCGATGCCGTATATATTCAATTCATTTGTTATATTTGTGCTTCTGTCCCTTACCTACCTATTCAAAAGACAGATGCTGGCCCGGATCATAATATCCGTACTTACCACCACCATGGGTGTGATCAACTGCATCATCCTTATCAACAGAGTAACGCCCTTTGGATTTACGGATCTGGCAATGATAGGTGATCTGCTCACTATGCAGAACACCAAGTATTTCACAGCCGGACAGGCCCTTGTTTCGATCATTGTCTTTGTACTGTTCGTTGCATTTTGTGTTTTCTTCTTTATAAAGGGAAAGAAAAGCGAACACGTTCTGCCAACACCTTTACGTGTGGGACTGGTTGTCTTGGCCTTTGCCTCCCTTCCCTTTGTAACCATCGGGTTCCAGCGAGCAGGCTTTTTGGAAACCTACTTCGGTAACCTGGCTCAGGGATATCTTGACAACGGCTACCTTTACGGATTCGGTACTTCCTTTATCGGCCGCGGAATGCGCAAGCCCATCGGTTATTCTCAGGCTCGCGTTAAGCAGATCCTTAGGGACAATAAGATGGGTGATTCCACTGATGAGGTACATCCCAATATCGTAGTCGTTCTTCTGGAATCATTTTATGATATCGATGAGTCCGATTTCATACATTGTTCAGAAGATCCCATTCCTTATACTCACAAACTGGAAAAGAAGTACTCTTCCGGACATCTGACCGTTCCCGTTGTTGGCGCCGGAACCTGCAATACAGAGTTTGAGGTCCTTACCGGAATGAGTTGTCAGTTCTTTGGTCCCGGAGAGTATCCGCAGAAGACTATCCTCAAAAAGACCGACTGCGAAAGTGTTGCGGACGTTTTGGGATATCAGGGCTATGGCACCCACGTTGTTCATAACAACGGAGGTAATTTCTACAGCAGAGCCAACGCCTTTTCTCAGATGGGCTTTGATACATTTACCAGCAAGGAACTTTTGGATATAACAGAGTATACGCCTTCAGGCACCTGGCCCACAGACGACATCCTCGTAGGCGCTACTGCCGATGCTTTGGATTCCACAGAGGGTCCCGACTTCTGCTACACTATTACAGTCGGCACTCATGGAGACTACCCCAAGGAAAAGATCCTTAAGGAGCCCTACATCCATGTAACCTGCGATGGCAAGGACGAGACCCGCACTAACCAGTGGGAATACTACTGCAATATGCTAAGCAACATGGACCGTTTCATTCAGGAATATGTTGAGATGTTTGAAAAACGTGGCGAACCTACGCTTCTCATCATGTTCGGTGACCATCTGCCCACTATGGGCCTTGAAAACAGCGATGTCGCAACCGGTGACCTTTTCCAGACCAAGTACATCACATGGAATAACTTCGGCATGGCAAAGCAGGACGTCAACCTGACATCATACCAGCTGGTAGCCGAGTACCTTGACCGCCTTGGTATCCACGGCGGTACAATGGTAGACTTTAACCAGTCCCGGATCATGCATCAAGTATCTCCGAAATCGGACTCATATAGATGGGATCTTCAGACCCTTCAGTACGATCTTCTTTACGGTGACAGATATGCCTATGGCGGAGCCGACAAATATCCTGCCAGCGATCTGGTGATGGGTATCCGGGAAGTTGTCATTGACCGGGCATATTTCTACAATAACAAGCTTCACATATACGGAGATAACTTTACCCGTTGGAGCAAGGTATTTAACGGCGACGAAAAGCTTGATACCACTTATGAAAGCGGCCAGGTACTGACCATCAATGCCGATGACGTCAAGGATGGCGATGTGATCACCGTCGTTCAGCTTGGAAGCAGCAATACCATGTTCCGCGTATCCAATGTTTACACTATCCATAAAAAAGAATCATAAAATAATCCCGCGATGCAATGCACCGCGGGATTTGTTTTGTAGGTTTTGTTAACTGATCTGCTTTGCCACAAGAAACAATCGACCGTCCTCCGTGTAGTTATTACAAGTGGAAAGGGTCATTACTTTGTCGCCGGGAGCAAGATCTATATTGTCTCCGTAAACTGAAACTCTCTGAACGCTGGTAACAAATGCATCCCAGTCGTTCTGATTCTCTGCACTGATGAAGTTGTAGTACCTGAAGTTATCGTCATCGGCATACTCAACTTCTGCAAGACACACAGCTACGATCTCGTAGGTCCTCTTTTGATAAAGGCTTGTAAACTCTATAGTCCGGTGGGAATTGAGATAATCCTCATCCAGATAGTGCTTGAGGCCGCCGAACATGAGGCCGCTGTTCATGTTGTGACCGTAGATGATAGTATTGGTAGTCGGATTCACATTGTCACAGCGCTCATCCATAAAAAGGGTTCCGTTAGAATCCTGTGAACCATCAAAGGCGTGATCAAGATAATAACTGTTGTCCCGCTGGACCACCGGGTAATCTATCCGAGTGTCTGCGATCCTGATCCATCCCACAAGATCCGGATTGGATGAAAGAGCACTCTCAAGCTCCGGTAGTACAGTCAGCTTGGAAGGATCCAAATTCTCTCCCTCAGAAAAAGGATCAGTGCCCTCCATCGCCTGGCTGGAGGAGGCCCTGCCGCCGGGATCATGCTGTGCTCCCTGCTTGGTCTCTCCGGAAAGCTTTGCGAGACGCTTTGCCGTAAGATAATTCTCCAGTTCCGAGAAACCGAAGTAAACAAAAAGCCCTGCAGCCAAAGCGACTACAGCCATTCCGATGAATTTCTGATATCGAACTTTATGCTCAGCTTCGTCCACCACGGCCTTGTCCTCAAGCAATCCCACGGACTTGTCAGCAACTATATCCGCAACGTGATCAAAAAACTTCTCTCCGATGGGACTTTTAAAAACTATCTCTCCGTCGCGGATCCGGTTATAAAGGCGTACTGCCACCTCGGGATCATGGATATCGAGTTCGTCATTGATGACCTCTATCTTTTTCAGATCCTCCTGTGCGTCCCGATACTCATGAAAGGTGTCAAAAGAGTATTCGCCTATCTTATATTTTTCTTTTATATCGCTCATTTTTGACCACTTATTACATCTGTATTGTTTTAGAACTTTGACCTTTATTTTATCAAATTTCATATACAAATGGTAGGTAAAAAAACAACGTGCCAAATAGGGTCTGATTGTGTATAATGGTGTGGAGATTGTGTTTTCGAAAGGAGTTTGCCGCATGTCTGTAGAAACCCTGGAAAACGTACTGACTCTGCTCGTTGTCATCGTCGGCAGTCTGTATTCCATTTTCAAATATATAAATTCTCCCAAAAGAGAATGGCTATATATTTCTGTTTTCTTCATGACCCACCTTCTCAGTGATTATTACTGGACCACATTCACACTGGTTATGGGTGAAAATCCCGATGTATCCGCCATGATGGCATATTTCGGCTGGAACATCGGTTATCTGTTTCTTGCCGTCTCAATTCTTAGGATGAGTTCCGAAGAGTGCAGGACATATATCCATCCCATGATGTTTATACCTGTACCCCTTGGTATCTGGCAGTTTATCATCTATCTTCCCTTTGGCGGACTCGCCAACAATATCTGGGAGGGCGTTTGCGCAACTACTATTTTATGTCTTTGCTTACAGGCTCTTCTTTATTATTCGGAAAATAAGAAAAACGGAGCTACCTTTCCCTGGTTCCATCTTGTTGCCCTTTTCCATATTATCTTTGAATACGGCATGTGGACTTCATCATGCTTTAACTGGCCCTCTGAAGTGCTCAACCCTTACCACTACTTCGCCTTCCTTGATTGTTTCGCCATTTTGATCATGGGCTGGGCTGCATCCAAGGTTTTTGAAGCCAGGGGATTTGTTCCCACAAAAAGAACGCCCCAGGAGACCCGTTTCTCAGTCCTTATGCAGATCATGACCGCTGTATTTATATTCTTCGGAACTGTGGGCGGATACTACATCGGCCGCAGGATGAAGAGTACCCTCAGTGGGGATTCCGCAGATATCAGAAATATCGCCATTACTCTTTTTGTGGTATCCATTGTTCTCGTGGTCTTTTCATTAATGGTCATTGTAATGACCTCTGTCCGCTATAAATCCATGGAGGGCAATTCCGATAAGGGTAATGCCAAAAAGAGGGGACGCTTCAATTTTATCTTCACTATTATCATCACCCTGTGCCTCATGACGGCATCAGTATTATATACCTCCAGGCTTTTCCACAAGGTTTCGGTAGCCGGAGCCCTGGAGGATGGCCAAGCCAAAGTTAAATCCACCGCGGAAGAATTGGAAAACTATCTGGCTGTTGCCAGATCTGTCCTTTGGGTTACAGCTGACACTGTAGAGATTATGCTTCAGGATGACGAGGCCCAGGATAATATTATCAAATACATTTATGCTCAGACCGCAAATCAAAAGCAGCAGTTTGATGAAAACTTCACCGGCCTTTACGCATATATACGCGGAGAATACATGGACGGATCCGGTTGGGTACCTCCGGATGACTACAGAGTTGAAAGCAGAGACTGGTATAAGGATGCAGTGGACGCTAACGGCAAGACCATAATCGTTTCACCTTATGTTGATGCTGATACCGGATCTGTTGTCCTTACCATCTGTAAGTTGTTAAAGGATGGTAAAAGTCCCGGTGACTACCAGAACCGTGCGGTCGTTGCCCTGGACTTGGTGGTAAATCACGTTCAGGAAGTTACCGAGGACGTCAGTGTTGGAGGCAAAGGATATGCCATGGTCTTGAATCAGGACGGGCTTATCATTTCCCATCGCAACAGTTCCGAAAATGGTAAGAACATCGTAGATAAGTACGGTTTCGGACTATTGGACAAACTTCTTGAAGTAAAAGACGGATCGCTGGAAACCACGCTCAACGGAGAAAAACAAACCTTATTCATCAACTCCGTTCTGGATCAGTGGTACGTTGTCATAGTTGTTAGTGAATCCCAGCTTTTGTCTGAGACCAACAATCAGCTGGTGGTCAACGTCGTTGTTTCACTGATAGTCTTCCTGCTCATTACCTTCTTCTATTATCTTGGATATAAAAATGAGCAGCTCAATGCGGGCAAAATGGAAGAACTTCGTTCCAACGCACTCAAGCGCGAGTACGAAGCACAGGTATTCAGGCAAAAGGAGGCTGCGGCCGACGAAGCTAACAAGGCGAAGAGTAACTTCCTTGCTCAGATGTCCCATGAGATCAGGACACCTATCAATGCAGTACTGGGAATGAATGAGATGATCCTCCGCAAGACGGACGATCAGGAGATCCTGGAATATTCGGAGAGCATTGATTCTGCCGGCAAGACCCTTCTTGCACTGATCAACTCCATCCTTGATTTCTCCAAGATCGAAGACGGCAAGATGGATATCATCCCGGCAAATTACGAGACCGGTACCTTTATCAAGGATCTGGTCAATTCCATCATCCAGCGTGCTGAGGCCAAGGGGCTTCAGTTCAAGACAGATATTGATGAAAATCTTCCGTCTGTACTTTTCGGAGATGACGTGAGGCTGACTCAGGTTGTTATGAATCTTTTGACCAATGCAGTTAAGTATACCGAAAAGGGTTCAGTCACCCTCGCAGTAAAATGTCTCGAGAAAAATAACCGAAGGATCAAACTTTTTGTAGCAGTAAGAGATACAGGTATTGGTATCAAGCCTGACGACATTGACAAGCTGGCGGTTTCCTTTGAAAGACTTGAAGAAAAAAGAAACCGCAATATCGAGGGTACCGGCCTTGGTATGTCTATCGTAACAAGTATTCTTGAACTGATGGGCAGCAAGATCTGTGTTGACAGTACCTATGGCGTGGGATCGGTATTCAGTTTTACAGTTGAGCAGGGTATAGTCGATGCGACTCCACTTGGCAACTTTGCAGACAGTTTTGAGACAGATCGCTCTGACAGATCCAAAGATGACCTTGTACAGGCACCTTCCGCCAGAGTTCTGGTGGTTGATGATAATGCTCTCAACATCAAGGTTGCAACCAATCTGCTTAAGCTTTGCAAGATAGAACCGGATGCAGTGGAGACCGGTATGGAAGCGGTCTCAATGCTGGGTCAAAAGACCTACGATATTGTTTTCCTTGATCATATGATGCCGGTCATGGATGGTATAGAAACTTTGCATGAGATGCAAAACAAATCTCTTATACCTCCTGAGACCAAGATCATCGTCCTGACTGCCAATGCCATTGCCGGTGCTAAAGACGGATACATCAAGGAAGGCTTTGATGATTATCTTTCAAAGCCCATCGAGATCAGAGAACTTGTAGACATCCTTAGGAAGTATCTTCCCGAAAGCGCTTACGCCGAATCCGAAGAGTCCGATAACGGACTTGAGGTTTTGGAATTTGCTCCGGAGACTGAAGAAAGTACCTCTTACGGCGAATACGATATGGACAAGCTTAGGGGAGCCGGAGTGGATACTGAAGCCGGTATCAGATATTGTGCGGATGATAGCGGAATGTATTTTGAGATGCTTGACTTTTTCGTTGCATCACATGATGAAAAGAAGAATGCAATAAACGGTTTCTACGAGCAAAAGAACTGGCCTGAATACAGGATCCTGATACATGCGCTCAAAGGCAATTTCCGAACTCTGGGTATGCCGGATATCTCCGAAAAGGCCCTGGCCCTGGAGAATGCTTCGGCTGAGGGAGATGAGGCATTTATCCTTGGCCACCACGAAGAAGTTATGGCTGACTACGATCATATGTCTGAAGTCATCTCTGCCGCTAAAAAATAAAACAGGCCGGAGGCTCAGTCCACCTATAATTTAATAAATACAAAAGCCGGAGATCATCTCCGGCTTTTGTATGTTTCCAGCATTTCTTTATCGATCGCACCTGAAGCAATGGTGTTATCAACCCAAAGCTTCATAGCATCCAGGGTCATGGACATGTTGTCCAGCTGTTCCTGTATTCTGACAAAATCAGGAAGCTCATCCTCGGATATGATACCGTCGGCTGTAATGTCTATGAGTCTGTCCTTGTCCTTGTTTAATGTATTTAGAGCGGAAAGCATTCCAAGTACGATCTCGGACAAAGACTGCTCTTTGATCTCAGGTACCTGCTCCTGTCCGATGGCACATTCATGAGAACAGTAATAGTTACAAAGACCGGGCTTTTTATAGGCCTTAGCCATGGCAACTATGTCCTCAGGGTGGGCCGAAGCCTTTTCCGATTCTATCTTTTCTATACGGCTCTCGGAAACATATTCCATGAGCTCACTTGCCTCTGCCCTCGTAAGCTCCGCGTCCTCCCTGCTTTGAAGATAAATGTTCTTGTTCTCTATACTGGATTTCTTTCCCATGATCGCAAACCTCTTTCATTAGGATTTTTTAGCCAACGCCATGGCTCTCAAATAACTCAAAAGTGCCAGTGCGGACACGATCAGGATAAAGATAAGGGCCAGCAGTTTGTGATCCATCTGCATTCCAAGAAATACAACCAATACCACAAGCCCCATAACTACGAACATGTTGGGCAGTAAGTATATAGTCACCGCCGCACCCTGCTTTATCACTTCGATCTCATTTTCCCAATCAAGGCGTATATGCTTGATGCCGCATACGCAGCCCCAGGCTGTGGAAAACGCGCAAAGCACTATGCCAAGTATAAGATAAAGCAGCGTATCAGGCAAGGGTACTTTTGCAGATATGCACATACAAAGGATGGCAAAAACCGTAGGCGGTACCGACAGGAGGATGTTAAAAAGCATTTTGCCACGATAAAGTACGGTTTTTTCAATGGGCAGACTTTGGACTATCCAGTAGTTCTTTCCCTCAAGGGACGGTGAGCAGGCTGTTGTTGCCATCATGCCCGTGAAGAAATAGATCAAAAACGGTATAGCCGGCTGAAGGATACTCGAGTCAAAGGGTGCATTTTGAGTAACCAAAGCCACGATCTTGTCAAATCCGATGATCAGTGTGAGCAATCCGACGATAACTGACAGGATCATGCCTATTCCAGCATTGGCCATATAGTTCGTAGAACCGGTCATCCTCTTCCATTCCTTAAATGCAACAGCGGCAGCAGCGCTTCGCTTCTTCTGCGCACTCATTTTGAACTTTTTTGCAGCAGCATGGGACTTGAGCGCTGAGTTGATGCTCCTATAGGAGTTCCCCACTATGATGAAAACTACTGCAAACAATAATATGCTTACACCTATAAGTAAAAGCATGTCCACTATACTCGTACTTACTATTGCCCTTGAAAACCATCCTGCAGGAAGGAAGATCCTTGCAGCTCCTTCAGTTGCCTCCGATAAACTGCTGAGGGTTTCCTCCACCTTATCGTTTCTGAACATATCCTCAATAAAGAAACGAGAGGCAAACATAAGAAGCACAAAGATCATGATCAGTACTGTCTGAACAATATTGGTCTTTCTGAATCCCGAGCTGACCCTTGCGATCAGAAAACCGATAAATGAAGCCAGCAACATGGGGATAATGGGAAGGATCAGAGATAACACGATCCAAATAAGGTATACGTAAAATGCCGGTTTGGCATAGATCCCGTATCCAATGGCCATTGCAACAGCAATGCTCATATACCAGGGCAGGCTGTTGACATACATGTAAAGAAACTTGCATGCCGCAACGGTCCTTGCTTCGAAAGGAAGAGACATAAGCATGTCATACTCCTTGAAGTTAAACAGGTATCCATTAGTCTTAAAAAGCATGAAGACAAATGCAATCGTTGCGATGACAATGGCACACATAACCGGAGCGGAATCAATAATGCCGATCTGTCCGTACCCTATACAAGTCATGATACAGTAAGCCATGATACAAACATATAATATCAGAACTCCGATGATATTGCCCACGATCCGTTTTTTCTTCTTTTTATCCGTACTGTATTTATAGATATTGAGCTGACTCGTAGAAAGGAGCAGTGTTTTCAGAAGTAAAGATCCCTTATCCTTCATTTTCCACCTCCAGGAAAGCCTCTTCCAGTGAGTGACCTTCTGTCAGTTCCTCCATTTTGCCGGATGCGATGATCCGTCCTTTCTTGATGATAGCAACCTTATTGCAAAGTTTTTCGGCCACGTCCAAAACATGAGTAGAGAAAAAGATGGCCGTTCCTCTGCTGCACATATCATGCATGATCTCCTTGAGGGTAAAGGTAGCCTTGGGATCAAGTCCTACAAAAGGCTCGTCCAAAACCAAAAGCCTGGGCTCATGGATAAGGGCGGATATGATGGCAACCTTTTGCTTCATACCATGTGAGTATGAACTGATAAGGTCTCCAAGAGAATCCGTTATCTCAAACATATCTCCATACTTTTTTATACGCGCCTCCCGATCCTCTGCACTTATCTCAAAAACATCCGCAATGAAATTCAGATACTGGATGCCTGTGAGGTTTTCATATAGATCCGGGTTATCGGGAATATAGGCGGTGATCCGCTTGCATGCCATGGGATCGTCCTTAACGGAATGACCGTCAATAAGAATCTCTCCATCAGTAAAATCCA
>JAEELH010000099.1 GCA_016288825.1 Lachnospiraceae bacterium
ACCGTGGATCTTGATATCCATCTGGATCGCTGTGATACCCTCTCTGGTACCTGTTACCTTGAAGTCCATGTCTCCGAAGAAGTCCTCAAGACCCTGGATATCGGTAAGTACCAGATAATCATCATCAGTATCGCCTGTAACAAGTCCACAGGAAATACCAGCTACCATAGACTTGATCGGAACACCTGCAGCCATAAGTGACATACATGATGCACATGTTGAAGCCATGGATGTGGATCCGTTACTCTCAAATGTCTCGGATACGGCCCTTATTGCGTAAGGGAACTCATCTGTTGAAGGAAGTACCGGAATAAGTGCCTTCTCAGCAAGTGCGCCGTGTCCGATCTCACGACGACCGGGTCCTCTGGAGGGCTTGGTCTCTCCTACTGAATATGAAGGGAAGTTATACTGATGCATGTAACGCTTTTCAGTGATATTAGCATCAAGTCCCTCAACTCTCTGTGCCTCTGAAAGAGGTGCAAGAGTAACGATATCACAGATCTGTGTCTGTCCTCTGGTAAACATGGCGCTGCCGTGTACCCTGGGGATAAGATCTATCTCAGCGGAAAGAGGTCTGATCTGATCGATAGCTCTTCCGTCGGGACGCTTATGATCCTTAAGGATCATCTTGCGAACTGTCTTCTTCTGATACTGATAAACAGCCTCACCAAGAACTGCAAGATACTCCTCGTTATCGGCAAATGCCTCCTCGAGCTTGGCAGTTACTTCCTTGATGTTAGCCTCACGAACCTGCTTCTCATCAGTAAATACTGCCTCCTCCATCTTCTCCGGAGGAACGATACGCTTCATCTCCTCAAACATAGCCTCGGGAATAGCGCAGCTCTCATAGGTAAACTTCTCTTTACCTACCTCATCCATCATCTGGTGGATGAGCTTAAGGATTGAAAGGTTAACATCATGTGCCTTATAAATGGCATCGATCATAACCTCATCGGTGATCTCATTGGCACCTGCCTCGATCATGATGACTTTCTCATCTGTAGAAGCAACAGTAAGCTGAAGATCTCCATTATCCCACTGCTCCTGAGAAGGATTGATGATAAGCTGACCATCAACCATACCCATCTGAGTCATGCAGCAGGGACCGTCAAAAGGAATATCTGAGATTGCTGTAGCCATAGCTGTACCGATCATAGCTACGATCTCAGGACGAGCAGCGGGATCTACTGAAAGCACAAGGTTGTTAAGTGTAACGTCATTGCGGAAATCCTTAGGGAAAAGGGGACGCATGGGACGATCGATAACCCTGGCTGTAAGTACGGCATTCTCAGAAGCCTTACCCTCACGCTTGTTAAATCCTCCGGGAATCTTTCCAACAGAATAGAACTTTTCCTCAAACTCTACTGAAAGAGGGAAAAAGTCAATTCCATCCCTAGGCTTGTCGGAAGCGGTAGCTGTAGAAAGAACAGTTGTATCACCATACTGGATAAGCACGGCGCCATTAGCCTGTGCTGCTACCTTTCCTACTTCAATCTTAAGCTGACGACCTGCCAGCTCTAACTCATATGTTTTTCTCATCTTAACCTTCTTCCATTACTTGCGGAGTCCGAGTCTCTCAATAAGAGAACGGTAACGCTCGATATCCTTGTTCTTAAGATATCCAAGAAGGTTACGACGCTTACCTACCATCTTAAGAAGACCTCTGCGGCTGTGGTGATCCTTGGGGTTAGCCTTAAGATGCTCAGTAAGCTCAGCAATACGAGCTGTAAGAATAGCAACCTGAACCTCGGGAGATCCTGTATCACCCTCGCTGCGTGCATAGTCTTTCATTACCTGTGTCTTTTTCTCTTTTGTTATCATATTGTCCTCCTTATGATAATACTGTCGTCCCGGGCGAAGCCACCGCCGGAGCAGCGTATAACTGCGCTGGGGACCAAATTATAGTGTTTGAACGGCAAATACCGTCCCGGCGCATGCGCACCGCTTAACATATTATCACGCTTTCTTGAAATATGCAAGCGCTTCTTTTTTATCTGTTTGGATCTGCCTTTTCAGTTCATCAATACTTCCAAACTTTTTCTCTTTTCTCAGGAAATGCATAAAGCTGACCCTGGCAAAGTTTCCGTACTCCTCTCCTGTTCCCTCCAACAGATGACTCTCCACAACTATGCTGCCGTCACTGGAAACAGTGGGCTTGCATCCTACATTGGTAATAGCCATATAACTTCTGTTATCAATTGAAACTCTGGTCAGATAAACCCCAAAGGGAGGAAGTAGCTTATCCGAAGGGGGTGTGATATTGATGGTCGGAAAACCGATACTATGACCGATCCGATTTCCATGAACTATCTGACCGTAAACAAAATACTCATATCCAAGTATCCTGTTGGCATGATCTATCTCTCCTGAAGTAATAAGTTCTCTTATAAGAGTACTGGAAATATCTTTTTTATCATCCTTGAGTTTTGACACTACGTCAAGTTCGAAATCATACTTTGGAGCCAGCTCAGTCAAAAGATCCGTATCGCCCTCCCCCATATAACCGAATCTGAAATCGCTTCCGCAAACCAAAGCCTTCATATTAAGATGTTCGGATAAAAGACGGATAAAATCCTCCGGAGGCATGCGGCGCAGGCTCTCATCAAAATGCAAAACGCAAAAGATATCTATTCCTGCCTTTTCAACGATAGCCTCCCTCTCTTCCCTGGTAACAAGAAGAGCTGAGCTTCCACCTGCAATTCCATCCGACGGAGGAATATCAAAGGTAACCATGCAGGACGCTAATCCCCGATCCGCAAATCCGTCCATATGCTTTTTGAGAAGCATATGTCCCTGATGCACCCCGTCGAATTTCCCGACGGAAACCACTGTAGGGCGAAACGAGTGGTATTCATTTATGTTACGAATTATTTCCATACAGAATCCTTGTTTTATATATGTTTTATTCTACGTCTGGCCATATGATATCATATAGCCTGACTTAGTATCCTTTCATCCTACAGAAACATCTTTTTAACTTTGAAAGATTTATTATTAAATGTATACACCGCAGCAAAAGTTCCCTCAGGCATATATACCAATACTTCTTCACCTTCAGCGGCTTCATAAGAATTTTCAAATGAGTTATCTGTCAGCAGATTCCCATTTCTAAGAAGTTTTTCAAAGGAAGGCTTAATAGTAAGACGCTCCATGCCTTCGAAAGCCTTATCAATAGGAAGAAGCGTCTTATTGATATCCCCTGCTTTCATAAGGGATTCTATCTCATTCAGGGTGTGGGCTTGTCCGATATCATACTTACCTGCAGTAATGCGCCTCAGTTCACTCATACAGGCCCCACATCCAAGAGCAGTTCCCATGTCATGAATAAGTGTCCTGATATAAGTACCTTTTGATACTTTCACAGTAAAAGTAACTTCGGGAATATCAATACTGACATCCGAAACCGAATGCACGGTGATAGGTACCGGCTTTCTTTCAATCTCCCTGCCCTCTCTGGCAAGCTCATAAAGCTTTTTACCGCCCACCTTTTTTGCTGAGTACATCGGCGGAACCTGCATCTGATCTCCGATTACGGACTCAAGTTCAGTTTTTATCATTTCGTGCGTTATATCATCATATGATGATTCGGATAATTCCGTGCCCCAGATATCCTGTGTGTCCGTCACAAGCCCCAGCCGCATTGTAGCCCTGTAAGTCTTGTCTGCTCCCTCCATAAGCGGGATCAGCTTTGTTGCCTTTCCAATACAACAAACAAGCACGCCCGTCGCATCAGGATCAAGCGTGCCAGTATGTCCGATCTTTCTGATTCCCAGAATACCTCTGAGTTTTGCTACAACATCAAACGATGTATATCCTTTTTCCTTATCAACTATAAGGACGCCTGACAGTTCCAATGTCAATTATCCTCCATAATAGCTGCTGCTTCCACACAAACCTCATCCAGAAGCTTTTCAATATCTCCGCCATCAAAAGAAAATCCCGCAGCCCTGACGTGTCCGCCGCCTCCATGACGGGATGCAAATGCGGCGCAGTCAAAGGTCTTTGCAGATCTGCTGCTTCCTTTGATCCTTCCGTCTGCAAGAGGATACAAAAGAACGGCAAGCTCCACTCCCTTGGTAGAACGAAGCATACTGCCTATACCCTCCATATGCTTGGGCAGCGCATTATACTTTTCCATCTCCTCGCGTGTAACATAACTGCCAAGGATCCGGCCATCGGCATAGAGCTTTGAATTGAGAAGCGCTACACCGGTTATCTTGTTTTGTTCAAAACTTTTTTCAAAAAAGACACGATCTACTATCATAGGATAATCAATGCCTTTTTCCATCAGTTCACCGGCGAGTTCCATAGTGCTTCGGTGCGTGCACTCATACTGAAAAACTCCGGTATCAGTAACCATACCTGTATAAATACACTCGGCGATCTCTTTGGTTATCCTGTCATGATCTATGGTGTCGGCCACTAGCTCACAGGTGGAACTTGCCTCCGGAAAGATAAAGTCATGATCAGCAAAAGAACCCTCGTTGATATGATGATCTATGCACAAAGTCTCCCTGGCACTCCTAAAGAGCTCGTCTGCATCTCCAAGCCTGGAAGGCCCACTGCAGTCCAATGCAATAAAAAGATCATGCACCTCGTCTACATACTCCGACGCAAGCTTAAGCTCCTCGCTTCTGGGAAGGAACTTATAGATATTGGGAATAGGTTCAAGATAAGCTGATACTTCTATATCAGGATAATAAGTCTTGATATAATTATAAACAGCCAAAGTAGAACCCGCACAATCTCCGTCAGGACGTACGTGACCGGCAATGCCTATAGACTTTTTTCCTGCGATAAAATCATCAAGCCTCATCCTCTGATCCCTCATCTGAAATGTGGAGTTCATCTATCTTGTGGATCATGTCAACTCCGTAAGCGATGGATCTGTCAGGGAGAAAATGGAGTTCCGGTGTATTGCGAAGGTTAAGTCTTCTTGCAAGTTCTCTTCTGATAAAGCCGGCAGAACTTTTAAGTCCCTCCATTGCTTTATCAAGTTCGTCCTCTCCACCCAAAACAGACATATATGCCTTACAGGTCTTAAGATCCGGTGTACACTCTACTGCAACAACGGAACACATGGGAGGGATACGGGGATCCTTGACCTCTGAGCGGATTATCTCAGCAAGCTCCCTGTATATCTCCTCATTGATCCGGATATTTTTAACACTGCTTTTTCTCATGATCTGGGAACCTCAACCATTGTATATGCCTCAATGACATCATCCTCGGCAAAGGCAGAGAATCCATCGAATACAAGTCCGCATTCGTACCCGGCCTTAACCTCTTTGACGTCATCCTTGAATCTCTTAAGTGATGCAAGATCTCCCTCAAATATCTGCTCGTCACCACGTCTGATCCTGACTTTACATCCTCTCTGGAAGTAACCGTCATCAACGTAGCTTCCGGCGATATTGCCAACCTCTGAAGACTTGAAGATCTGACGAACGATAGCGTGTCCGATAACCTTCTCCTCGTATACGGGCTCAAGCATACCCTTCATGGCTGCCTCAACATCCTCGATAGCGTTGTAGATTACCTTGTAAAGTCTTATATCTACGCCCTCGTTGTCAGCTGTCTGCTTGGCAATATTATCGGGACGAACGTTGAATCCGATGATGATGGCATTACTTGCAGCTGCAAGGTTAACATCACTCTCGGTAATGGCACCAACACCGCCGTGGATGATCTTAACAACAACTTCGTCATTGGAAAGCTTTTCAAGTGAAGTCCTGACAGCCTCAACAGAGCCCTGAACATCAGCCTTAACGATGATATCCAGTTCCTTGACATTACCTGCCTGGATCTGACTGAAGAGATCATCAAGAGACATCTTTGCTCTGGTATCCTCGATAAGAGCTTCCTTACCTACCGATACGAATGTTCCTGCAAAGTTTCTGGCTTCTCTGTCACTGTCAAATGCAGAGAATATCTCACCGGCATTGGGAACCTCTGAAAGACCGAGGATTTCAACAGGTGTTGAAGGACCGGCCTTTTTAAGGCGCTTGCCGTTTTCATCTACCATGGCCCTTACCTTACCGTAGGATGAACCGGCTGCTACAGGGTCTCCCACATGAAGGGTACCCTTCTGAACAAGAACGGTAGCAACTACACCGCGTCCCTTATCAAGCTCGGCCTCGATAACAAGACCACGGGCATTACGCTTGGGATTGGCCTTGAGTTCCAGGACCTCAGCAGTAAGTAGGATCATCTCAAGAAGCTGATCGATACCCTCTCCGCTATGAGCTGAAACAGGAACAAATACTGTACTTCCACCCCAGTCTTCTGGTATGAGTTCGTACTCGGAAAGCTCCTGCTTTACTCTGTCGATATTGGCTCCTGCTTTATCGATCTTGTTGATAGCAACTATGATCTCAATACCTGCAGCCTTGGCATGGTTGATAGCCTCTATAGTCTGAGGCATTACGCCGTCGTCAGCTGCAACTACAAGGATCGCGATATCTGTGGAATTCGCTCCACGCATACGCATGGCTGTGAAAGCCTCATGACCGGGTGTATCAAGGAAGGTGATCTTCTGACCACTGACATTAACAACATAAGCACCGATCTTCTGTGTGATTCCGCCGGCCTCGCGTTCGATAACGTGAGTATTACGGATAGCATCAAGAAGTGATGTCTTACCATGATCTACGTGACCCATTACGCAGACAACAGGAGGACGGGAAACCATGGTTGCATCATCCTCATCATCCTCTTTGAGGAGCTCAGCGATAACGTCGATCTTTTCCTCGGGCTCGCAAATGCAGTTAAACTCAAGAGCGATCTCCTCTGCCTGCTCGTAGGTTACGTCAGAGTTAACGGTAACCATAGTGCCCTTCATAAAGAGCTTCTTAACGATAGCTGAAGGCGCTACCTTCATCTTATCGGCAAGATCCCTGATGGTAAGATGCTCGGGAAGCGTAAGAGTAAGGATCTCGTCCTCATTTCGGGTCTCAGGCTTTTTAGGCTGGGGCTTACCCTTTTTCTTACCGCCGTTTTTCTCAAGGTTAACATATCTCTCCTGCTTCTTGCTGCCAAGTGCATCATGCTCCTGACCATGCTTTTTCTTCTTGGATGCATTACGTCCATCCTTACCCTTGGAAGCAGAAGAATCGTTATTATTATTGTTATTATTCTGTACAGGCGCATTGTCCTTTTTGGGAGGGCGCTGCTCCTTGGAAGGCTTAACCGGAGCCTCCTTTTTAGGCTGCTGATTTGCTACAGGTGCAGTAGCAGCTTCATGACGCTTTTCCTTGGGAGCGTTTGCCGGCTTTCTGTCCTCCGGACGTGACATGATTATAGTCTCATGAACTGCATCAAGTCCTGCAGGACGAACAGTCTGCTCACTACGGGGACGGGGTTTGATAGGTGTACGGGGCGCACCGGGAGCCTGAGGTTTTCTCTCCGGCTTCCTGCCATCCCTGGGTGCCTTACGTCCGTCACCGGAAGGATTACGGGAATACTGCGCATTGAAAACGGCAGTAATAGTCTTTTTCTTTTTAGGCCTGGGCTCTTCACCGGGCTTTGCACCATCATGAACAGGCTTTTTAGGGCGATCACCCTTAGGTGCAGGTGTGCCCTCAGGCTTTTTGGCAGCAGGCTTCTGAACCTTTTCTGGAGCTGCTTCCTTTTTGGCAGCAGGCTCTGCCTTGGGCGCTGATGCTTCTCCTACTCCGAAAGCCTTTCTGACTTTTGCCGCAGCCTCCTCATCAATACCGCTGGAGGCCGTATAGTTTTCAGCACCGTCATTAAGAACAGCAAGGATCTCCTTACTGGTCTTTCCAATCTCTTTTGCGATCTCATATATTCTTATCTTAGCCATACATCATCCTCCATATGCAGCATTCTTTATCTTTGAAATGATCGCCTCACTAAGTCCGGCGTCGGATACAGCGAGGGACATGCGAAAAGGTTTTCCACATGCTCTTCCCAGATCATCACTGCTTCCGTATATATAAATAGGGATATCCCTGTAATTACACAGGTCAGAAAACTTTTTAACGGTGTTTTCCGAGGCATCGGTTGCGATCAATACGCAGTGAGCCGTCCCTTCTTTTATGCATTTTTCAACGGAGAACTCTCCGCTTTTTACCTTACCGGCCTTTGTGGCTATGGAAACCATAGAAAGTACCGGGTCAGATCTGCTTTTCAATATCCTCAATCTCCTGCCTAAGCATGTCGACATCTATGGAAACACCGGACTTTAAAGCTCTGCTGATAGACTTCTTACGGATCGCCTTATCAAGGCAGTCCGAATCCGGACATATATAAGCGCCTCTACCGGGCATAGTGCCATAATGATCTACGACAGCTCTGCCTTCAGATATGGCAAGTCTGATAAAAGTCGACTTATCACCACATCTTCGGCACCCGGTACAAGTCCTTTGGGGTACTCTTTTATCAGGCGTTTTCATCTTCATAAGCAGCTGCAGACTCTACAGGCTCTTCCTCAGCGATCTCATATTCCTCAGCACCCTCAGTCTCATACTCACCCTCTGAATATGATTCCTCATATTCACCTTCGTAATCCTCATCATAGTACTGATCATCTTCATAGTACTCATTCTCGTAGTCAAGGAAATCTCCTGCCTCTCTGGCCTGAGTCTCGCTCTTAATGTCGATCTTGAAGCCTGTAAGTCTGGCAGCAAGACGGGCATTCTGGCCCTCACGGCCGATGGCAAGTGAAAGCTGATAATCGGGAACAACTACCTTTGCTTCCTTTTCCTCGGAATCAGCGATTACTGAAATAACCTTGGCAGGTGAAAGTGCATTCTCGATCATCTTTGCAGGATTTTCATCCCACTCAACAACATCGATCTTCTCATTGCCAAGCTCGGAAACGATAGCTCCCACACGGGATCCGTTCATTCCGACACATGCACCTACTGCATCGACATCAGGATCCTTGGAGAAAACGGCGATCTTGGTACGGTTGCCGGCCTCACGGGCAATACTCCTGATCTCAACGATACCCTCTCTTACCTCTGAAACCTCTTCCTCGAAAAGGCATCTTATAAGCTCGGGATGTGTGCGGGAAACTCTGATCCTGGGTCCCTTCTGTGTCTCTCTTACTTCAATTATATAAACCTTGATCCTTGAAGTGGGCTCATATTTCTCACCACGGATCTGCTCGCTCTCTGTAAGAAGCGCATCAGCCTTTCCGAGATTGATACTGATGTTCTTTCCGATATATCTCTGAACAGTACCGGTAACAAGCTTATGCTCCTTATCTACATACTCACTGTAGATAACCGATCTCTCCTCCTCACGGATCTTCTGGAGGATAACATTTTTAGCGGCATTGGCAGCGATACGCCCAAAATCCTGGGATCTGAGCTCAACATTGACAGTATCTCCAAGCTGGAAAGAACCGTCGATATCCTGTGCATCTGCAAGGGAGATCTCCTGGCTTTTATCAGTAACACTGTCAACTACAGTCTTGGCTGCAAGTACATGATACTCGCAGGTCTCCGGATCCATTGTAACGGACATGTTGTCCGAATTTACAAAGTTATTCTTGCAGGCAATTAGAAGCGCATTCTCAATAGCCTCGATCATAGAACTGCGGGAAATGTTCTTCTCCTTCTCCAACATCTTGAGCGCTTCAAGAAGCTCTGTGTTAGCCATGATTTCTTCCTCCTTAAATCTCTGTGTAAAGTCTAATCAAAGATAACTCTTTTTTTGTAAAAACTGTATCTATACCATCTATTGAAATAGTAACATCATCATCGCTGTATGCGGTGAGCGTACCGAAAAACTCTTTTTGTCCATCCTTGGGAGCAAATGTATGGGCCTCAACCATCCTACCCACACTATGCTTAAAATCATTTTCTCTCTTTAGCGGTCTGAATAGTCCGGGAGAACTGACCTCGAAAATATACTCCTGATCAATAAAATCCTCACGATCAAGGATCTCATTCATCCGACGGGAAAGTGCTTCGCACTCATCAATGCCGACTCCTCCCTCCTTATCGATATAGATCCGAAGGTAATGCTCGGCACCCTCCTTTAAAAACTCAACGTCCCAAAGGATAAGGCCCATCTCCTCGATCAGAGGCATGCAGAGTTCAGTTGTCTTCTCCTCGTAATTTTTGAATGCTGCCATAAAATCTCCAAAGGATATAAAAACTTGGAGTGGACCAAAGGTCCACTCCAGTAAAGTAAATATAGTGCACAGTTCGTAGGGGAGTCGAACCCCTGATTCCGCCGTGAGAGGGCGGCGTCTTAACCACTTGACCAACGAACCACGTGTGCGGAATGAACCGCACAACAAAGACTATTATACACAAATCCAAAAATAATGCAAGCACTTTTTTAAAGTTTTTTCAAAAAACTTTGAATGCATTATCTTATTTCCCATAACCATCGGGATTGTTCTTCTGCCATCTCCAAGAATCCTCGCACATCTCGCGGATACCGTTGGCTGCTGTCCATCCGAGTTCCTGAGCTGCTCGTGATGCGTCTGCGTAATTGGCAGCTATATCACCTGCCCTACGAGGCTTGATGGTATAAGGGATCTTGACTCCGGTAGCTTCCTCGAAGTTGTGGATGATCTCAAGAACACTGTAGCCCTTGCCTGTACCAAGATTGTAAACTTTGGTACCGCATCCCTCCTCGATCTTGGAAAGCGCCTTAACATGACCCTGAGCCAGATCAACTACGTGGATGTAATCCCTGACACCGGTGCCATCGGGTGTATCATAATCATCTCCGAATACACCAAGCTCGGGAAGCTTACCAACCGCAACCTGAGTAATATAAGGCATCAGGTTGTTGGGCCTGCCGCTGGGATCCTCACCCATCCGTCCGCTCTTATGAGCACCGATGGGATTGAAGTAACGAAGCAGGATGATATTCCAGTCAGGATCTGCTGCACCCATATCACAAAGGATCTGCTCAAGCATCCACTTGGTCCATCCGTAAGGATTGGTACACATACCTTTGGGGGTATCCTCTGTAACCGGTACCTCTGCGGGAGTACCGTAAACTGTAGATGAAGAAGAAAAGATGATATTCTTGCATCCGTGCTGTCTCATGACATCAAAGAGGATCAAACTTCCTGAAATATTGTTCTCATAATATTCCCAGGGTTTTTCTACTGACTCTCCAACTGCCTTAAGTCCGGCAAAATGAATGACTGAGGAAATATCCTCCTTATCGAATATATCCGAAAGTGCTGCCCTGTCTCTTATGTCTGCCTCATAAAACTTAAGATCCTTGCCCGTGATCTCTCTGACACGCTCAAGCGCAACCTCGCTGGCATTGGACAGATTATCAAGTACAACTATTTCATAACCGGCGTCAAGAAGCTCAACACAGGTATGACTTCCAATAAAACCGGCGCCGCCGGTAACCAGAACTTTGCTCATGAAACCTCCTACAGGGAAACGATTATCCTTGCCTTAACAACATCGGGAAGCTCAGCCTCATCCTGAGAAATGCTGAGAACGAATCTGATACCGAACTTCTCTGAAATAACATCAAGCTTTTCCATTGCCTGGCAAAGGCCATCGCTTGTGTCGATAAATGCTACAGTAAGAAAACTGTCGAGATAAATAACCTCTATATCACTGTTCTGTGAGATCACTCCAGAAAGAAAACCTATAAATTCATCAGTTGTCTCAAGAGTGTAGTCAGCCATATTGATGAGCCTTACTTTGGAATCCAGCTCATACATATGCTTCTGACTTTTATCAATGTAAACAAGGGAACCGGTGGCCTTGGACAGATCGCCCTTTACCTTCTCAAGAAGATGCTTGGTCTTACCTTTTCCCTTTTTTCCGGCTATGATCTCTACCATGTTAATACCCTCCTTCTTTTGAATGACCCCTCCTCTAGGTGTCAAAATTTAAGCTTTTTCAATTATAGTATATTATGAACTAAAACTCAATGACATATGAGCGGATTGTGGTGATTTTTTACAGTGAATTTTACGAGTATTATACTGAACAAAAAGCACCGGACGGTATGATACCCTTGGCGACACGTTCGCACTCCTTTATATTTACGAATCATATATTCTTACATGAATAACTAAGACAAAACCGCGAATATAGTATCCTCGGCGACGCGCTCCCGCTCCTTGTTTTTTGGTCACGTTACATAGGGCGGCAAAATACGCCGCCTAAGTAACGACTAAAAACGAGGGTCGCTACGGATACTATATCCGCGGTTTTTACCACTTACCCTGAACCTCTACCTCGTATTATATTATGCGGAAATAATTATTATCAAAGTATAATACTTATAATTGACAAAAAATGTAATAGCACCGGAGCGGTATGGTACCCGTAGCGACCCTCGTTTGCCGTCGTTACTTCGTGGCACGAAGTGGCACGTTACGTAACGTGACGAGCAAACAAGGAGTGAGAACGTGTCGCCAAGGGTATCATATCGTCCGGTGCGTTTAGGATTTATATTAAATTAGTAAAAAATCATCAATTTGACATGATTCCCGTCATAATAGAATAGAG
The DNA here is from genome assembly GCA_016288825.1 of Lachnospiraceae bacterium. GTDB lineage: Bacteria > Bacillota > Clostridia > Lachnospirales > Lachnospiraceae > Weimeria. The sequence continues at coordinate 12,474 of JAEELH010000099.1, forward strand.
CGAATCGCGCGATTCTGCTTTGTACACGATACCGATTATCTGGTGCTTAGTCTTCTTTTCACGACCGTAAACCACCAAACAATATCCTGCCGCATTGGTAGTTCCGGTCTTGCCCCCAATGATCTTGATGTTCTTGGGCATCTTTCGTACACCACTCAGATACTGATTTGTCGTATTGTATGTAACCGAAACACTGCTTCCGTCCGAATGCTGATATGTAACTTTTTTCTTGCTCTTTTTAATAAGCCTTATAAAGTCAGGATTGCGGATAGCCTCATGAAAGATAAGATACATATCATAAGCACAGGTGTAATGCATATCATCATGCAACCCGTGAGGATTGACAAAATGCGAATGGGACGCTCCAAGTGCTGCCGCCTCCTCATTCATGAGATTGGCAAAATCGGAAACACTTCCACCCACACCACAGGCTATGGTATAGGCTGCATCATTGCCACTGCAGATCATAAGCGCATATAATAGATCACCAAGTGAGATCTTGTCACCGCTCTGAAGTCCTGCAACAGACGTACCGGAAGTGGAAGTAACGGCCTCCTCAGGTACAGTGAGTACCTGCTTTAGATCACCGTACTTAAGGGCAACCATAGCTGTCATGATCTTGGTCGTGGAAGCCGGATATATCTTATCAAAAAGACCTGATGCGTTACGGATCTCTCTTGATGTATCATCAAAAGCACCATATGCAGCAGCCAGATCCTTGAAAGAATCATCTCCTACCAGCTGGGTGGTACCGATACACTTATCCTGTGCATAAAAGGCACCTGCGCCGGCTTCCTGGTCCGGACTCAGACCAAACTTTACAGAATCCTTATAAATGTCATACTCCATGTCAACTTCCACATTGCCACATGAAGCAACGGAAATCGCCATGGAAAAAATGATCAGTAAAGAAAGGATCCTGGCTTTAATATTACTTATACATCTCACGCCACTCAAGGTCTCCTCTGTCCAAAGATTTGATAAGAAGCTCCGCCGTAGCAAGATTGGTCGCAAGCGGAATATTGTGAGCATCGCAGAGCCTTACGATATTGTTAACATCAGGCTCATGGCTTTTAGCCGTAAGCGGATCACGAAGAAAGATCACCAGATCTATCTCGTTGTGCTCGATCTGGGCGCCAAGCTGCTGGGTCCCCCCGAGATGTCCGGAAAGATACTTATGTACCGTAAGATCCGAAGCCTCCTCAACCAGCCTTCCTGTCGTACCCGTAGCGTACAACTGATGATTCTCAAGAGTCCCCTTATAAGCGATGCATAGATTCTGCATCAGCTTTTTCTTGGAATCATGTGCAACAAGTCCTATGTTCATATTTCCCCCTATCATACTTCATAAAACTTCTTTGACTGCAATGAAACATTAAGTACCATACCGATCCCGAAGTACAGCGCCACCAATGATGTGAGGCCGTAACTTACAAATGGAAGAGGTATTCCGGTATTGGGCATAAGCCCCGTAACCACACAGATATTAACAAACGCCTGGAACCCAACCAGGGATGCCATACCTATACATATCAGTTTGCCCGAAAGGTCCTTGGCTCTCTTTGCAGTACGTATACATTCATATACTATCACAAAAAGAAGAATAATGATAATGGAAGATCCTAAAAATCCAAGTTCTTCTCCTGCAACTGCAAAAATAAAGTCTGTATGGGGCTCCGGAATATAGTTTCCGTTTTTGACGGAATCCACTCCCGTGTTGTTGAGTCCCTTACCCAGAACCTGTCCGGAACCGATGGCCATTATGGAGTTTTGCTGCTGTCTCGCCAGATCCGGATACTTCTCCGGCTGAAGCCATGCCTTGATACGGTTTCCCTGATATGCCAGCAGTCCTCCGCCCGCCGAATAGATCGTGGAGTATATGACAAAAAGCACTCCCAAAACCCCAGCTCCAACCAGGGGTGCCACGATCTTGTAGGAAAGACCGGCAAAAAACATCATGGAAAAGATCATCATAAAAGTTACGATGGTGGTAGAAAGATCCGGCTCTCTGACAATGAGAAGAAGCGGTGCCGCTCCCAAAAGGGCGCACAAAGCCAAACGCTTTGGCGTGTTCAGATCCTCCTCATGATCCATCAAAAATCTTGCAAAAAACAAGACGATAAGAACCTTGGCAAACTCGGAAGGCTGATATCGAAAACCTCCGATCTGAAGCCATCTGGTAGCATTGTGGGATGAATATCCCAGGGGAGTGAATACCAATGCCAGCATAACACAGGCAACCGCGTAGTAAACCCAATGAAAGGAAAGGACCAGGCTGTAATTGACCAGTGAAACCACTGTCATGACTATAAGCCCCAGCAGCATCCCGACTATCTGCCTTGTCATATAGTTTTCATTGGCAGAACCAACGATGAATACACCTAGGATAGTAAGCGTAAGGACAGCTACCACAAGTCTGAAATTGTAGTTTTTAATGTGATAGTTTCTGAAGAGATTCATCCCCTGCTATCCTCCATAGTGGAAAAAGGTACTGCAGTGATCGTTCCCGACTGATACCTGATCATAACTGTATTACTAACATTTTTCTTAAAAAAGCTCTTTTTTTCGGGGATCATTTCTCTGGAATGTCTGCCGACACCAACAGCACACTCATCCATATCTCCTACTATCATGTACGCATTGGCATCATCAGGTGCGCCGCAGATCGCTGTTCCGGAAAGCATTCCCCAAATATAGATATTGGCTCCGGAAGTAACGATGGCATCCTCGGGAACATCTCCGAGTACGAAAATTGACCTTTCGGATGTGATCCTCTCACCCGACTTAAGTGAGCGGTCTATAACCATGGCGTTGCTTCTTCTGTCCTCAAAATAAAACTTCTCTGCCATACCAACCATACGGGCATCCCTTGCCTCGTCATTGTCAGCGATAAGTGTTATATGAATATCCGAATTATACTCAATTGCCTGGATCACTGCCCTGGTCTCTTCGAAATTGAGATCTCTACCCTCAATATCAAGTACGAGATCAGACTTTCCAAAGAAATCTCTGGAAGACGCAAATCTGTAGCATACATCCTTGATAACGGATTCAAAATCATAATCCGGATTCAGGATAAGCTGCAAGCCATGTGAATAACTTTTTATCATTGATAATTCTGTCATGATAGTTCCTTAATCTATATTGCTTCGTGTTCCGATCTCCCGTACTTCTGCGCTGAGCATATTCTTGGAAGACTTGACACCGAAGTATACTCCTATGATATCTCTGGAAACTTCCGCTGCATTATGAGAAGTATATCCGTTAGCGATACGGGTAGCAAGGGCAATCCGGGGATTATTGTAAGGTGCATAACCTATAAACAACGCGTGGTTGGGTCTACGCTTATCCTCCTGTGCCGTTCCGGTCTTGCCTGCAACCTCAATGGGAAAATCATCATACTCAGTGAGTTCCTCGGTAACCATCTTCATTCCGTAGTGGATGGCATCCCACTGACTGTTACTTAAAACATCAACCTTCTTTTTGACCTCAGGTCCGTAGGTCTCGGTAACATTGCCATCCGGGTCCTGAACATGATCAACAACCGAAAGATCATAAACCGTACCGCTGGAGGCTATAGCTGCGGAATATCTGGCCAGAGCTATGGTCGTATAGTTGTGATTGGACTGACCGATAGCTGCCATGACCGGGAACTCAGTAGCGATCTGAGACTTATTCTCCTCGATCTCAATGCCTGTCTTGGAACCGAGTCCAAACATGGTTGCATACTTGCGTATGCTGGCAATTCCCTTTTCATCGGAATACTTTTCACCGCCTGCAAGTCTCCAACCTACCTCGTAGAAGAAGTAGTTACATGAATCTCTGATTGCCTCGGAAACATTGATGGTACCGTGGCTTCCGTTAGGATAGATCCAACACTTGGGCTTATTGGAAACCTTGTCAAATTCAACCTTATCCTCGATCTCGGTTTTAAGATTGATAACTCCCTCGGAAAGAGCCGCCACTGATGAGCAAGGCTTAAATGTAGATCCGGGAGCTGTCTCCTGCTGTGTCGCATGATTATAAAGCGGATTGGACATGGACTGGAGCAAATAGGAATAATACTCGGTATCTACGTTGTTGGCCAGTCTGTTATTGTCATATCCCGGATATGTAACACAGGCAAGTACCTCGCCTGTTTTGGTATCTATTACTACCGATGATCCTGAGCAGGGATCCAAAGCCAACTGACCCGGAGTGATCTCAAGTGACTTGATCTTCTTTTTAAGGAAATCATAGGCTGACATCTCGCCACTGGCCAAAGCATTTCTGGTTTCCTTGTCCTTTTTCAATACACCCTGGTCATAAAGGATGGCACAGAGTTCATACCCTCTTATGTCGTCATCCAGGATCGCATAATGGCAGATCTTTTTCCCGAAATCAATAGTCGTGGAAAGATCATCTATTATGTAAGTAACAAGATCCTGATAGGTCTCTGTGGTATCAACATATTTTTCGCTCTTGGAAAAAGAAGAGATATCGATCCACTTTTTCTCAAGTGCGTATGTCAGATACTCCTGTACTGAAAGATTCTCTGAAGACCACTTTTTATAAATGCTGTCGTCCGTATCAATCAGATCATTGACAATCACACCGTCTGAACGAAGTTTCTTAACAAGGTAGGTTGAATACTCCTGATACTCCTCGGGAAGCTGCTTGTATACGGTAGGATGTGTAGCCAAAAGCTGACTCTCAAGGTTTTTAAGGACCTTTTCCTTACGCTTCTGATATACCGAATAAACGCTTTTCTCAAGCTTGGTAGCATCCTCTTCTGCCATATCCTCCAGATCCAGCAGATTGTTGGCAATAAGCGCATTATATACATCATAGATTGGAACAACTATATCTGATGAAGAAGCTTTAGGTCCGGGATCGTACTCCTTGAGATTGACTATCTTGGAATACAGGATACCGGCTATCTCTTTTTCAAGAAGGCTATATGTCGCAACCGAAAGCTTGGCGCTCTCGGAAAGATAAACATCGGAACCGGTAACCGGATCCTCCTTCTCGGTAACGGAAATAGCATTACCGCTATTGTCGGCGTAGATCTTCTGATATCCCTTTTTACCGGAAAGGACATCATCAAAAACCTGCTCTATTCCGGTCTTACCCACAACATCATCAACGGTAACCGTATCATCCGCCTCGTAAGCCTCCTGATACTCCTCCTGGGATATCTTGCCTGTATATCCCACGATACTGGAAAAGACCTCGGGATAATTATACTTGCGGATAGACTGCTCCTCGATATCACATCCCGGAAGTTCGGAAGTGTTTTCCTTAACAAAGGCAACTGTCCTGTCACTGACATTGGATGCTATGGTAGTTGCCGTATACTGATGATACCGATTCAGATAAATGCTGTATCGAAGGACTACGATCTGGTAGGCATACTTTTCTTCATAGCTGTCACTTACGGAAAACTTATGCTTAAGGTATTCCATGATCTGTGCAGCGCTTGCATCAGCCTCATCAAAGACAGCGTCCTCACCCAGAGACTTGTTGGTCCCAAGTTCATTGACAGTACGATGTCCAAAAACATCGGCCTTAAAGCGCATACGATTGGTACCGGAAATGTTATACTCATAAGTACCGTCTTTAAGAAGTGAAATACCGAAACTGTTATCAATGGAATCCCCGTTCTTTTCAAGATGCCTTATAACCGAATAAAGTCTGGCATTGAGCTTACGGTAGTGATTTTTCTCGTCGGTGTTCTCGTCTTTTATTGTCACTGCATAAGCCAGTTCATTGTAAGCAAGAAGTTCACCATCCCTGTCATAGATCCTGCCGCGGGTAGCCTCAATAGTCTCAGTACGCTCTATATGGAGATCATAGTTTGCCTGATAATCCGCGCCCCTTACGATCTGCAACACAAAAAGCCGGCTAAGAAGCACAGCCGGGAAAATAAGCATTAATACAATAAGGACCAGTCTACGGTCATCAAAAAACTTTTCTTTTAAAAACTCAAGTAAACTACGCAACCCTTCGGCTCCCCCTTTTATCGATATTATCCAGGACCAGGTTAAACCTGTACATCACAAGATAAACAAACAGAGCCACAACAACTGTATATACCATCTCTGGCATCATGATATTAAGGAAATAAAAAACAATGTCTGTCTTGCGTCTGATGCAAAACAAAAAAACAAAAACAGCGCCGCCGTAAAGCAGATCGATCACCGAAACAACTAAAATTGGCAATCTGATACTGTCGCCGTAATAGATCCTGTTGAAAAGGCCGCTCAAAAATCCAAGGAGCATAAAAATAGTTGCATATGTACCGAAATAAGCTCCTGCATAAGTATCTACCAAAAGTCCGCAGAAAAGGCCTGACATGGCACCTGTCTTGCTGCCTCTCATAAAACCGAAAGTAGCCGTCAGGATGATCATGATATTAGGCACTACTCCTGCCAGGGCAATACCGGGAAAAACACTGGTCTGCAGGATGAATCCGGCAATTATAACAAGAGCGATCAAAAAGCCCTTGAGCACAAAAAAAGCCGCTTTCACTCTGAGTCTCCTTCCGATGTCTCGGCACCGGTGGCCTTAAGATCCTTGATAACAAGAACCTCTGTAAGATGCTTGAAATCAACAACCGGTGCAATGGTACCCGACTTGGTAAGATCATTGGCATCCTTTTGGATACCACTGATATAACCTACCAGAATATCCTTACGATACTTGTCACTGATATTGGATGTAACGATAGCATCGCCTTCTTTTACCTTATCTTTAGTGTCCTCGAGACCCTCAAAACGAATGAGGTTACTTTCGGTCATCTTTTCAAGATCACCGGAAACTATGCAATTATCACCACTGGATACGACCATGCCCGATACTGATGAAGTATCATCGATGATAGATCTGACTATAGCATAATGAGAACCAACATCGGTAACGATACCTACAAGACCACTGCCGGCAATAACATTCATATCGACTTTAATGCCGTCGGCACTGCCCTTATCGATGGTAAAAGTAGAAAACCAGTTGGTTGAAGATCTGCCTATTATATAAGCCCCGGTGGTATTGTACTGAGAATAACTCTGATCCAGCTCGTACAGCTCTCTGAGACTCTCCAGCTCATTTTCCTGAAGCTGGATATTGGTAAGTCTGGACTCAAGCTCCTCGATCTGTGCACGAAGCGCATTGTTCTCGGTGATCAGTTCATTCTTGCTCTTACCCTCCTGGGCAGTATCATAAAGCCTCTCTCCTACTGCCCCTATACCCTTTTGCATGGGCAAAAAGACATAACTGGCAACAGTCCCGAGAGGACCGCCCGAAAAAGAGGGAACCGCATATCCGAAAAACAGGATACTGACACAGATGATACTCAGGATCAGAAGTACAATATGACTCGGGATATGTATTCCGTTTCTTTTTTTCATAAACTAAGCCTAACTGAAAATACGGGAACGCATGGTGTAACCATATCTGTCATAACGCTCCTCATTAAGAACCTGTCCAAGGCCAAGAGCAACAGTCTCCTCGCCTCTTTCTGCAACATTGATGGTAATATTGGTCAGCTCCGAGAAGTAATCTGCAATATCCTTGATCCTGGAACTGCCGCCGGTAAGATAGATACCTGCATGAACAATATCCTTGGCAAGCTCCGGGGGAACCTTTTCAAGGATCATACGGATAGAAGAACCTATATTTTCAAGGTCGTCCTTGATACCCTCATAAACCATCTGGTCCGTTACTTCCATCTCAATAGGAAGTCCGCTGACAACGTCACGACCTACGATAACCTGAGAAGTCTTCTCCACAGGCTCCTTGGCAGAACCGATACTCTCCTTGAGGCCTTTGGCTGTCTTCATACCGATGAGCAGATTGTACTTACGCTTAAGGTATGTGACTATGGAATCATCAAGCTTGTTACCGCCAAAAGGAAGGAGCTGGGATAATACCAGACCTCCAAGTGAAAGAACGGAGATCTCGGTTGTATCTGCGCCCATATCAACAACCATAACACCTGTGGGCTCCGAAACATCAATGCCCATTCCAAGAGCATCCGCAAGAGGCTTTTCGCAAAGCCTGATACTTTTAGCCTTGATCTTGGTCTTGGCAAACATATCAAAAAAGGCCTTTTTCTCAACCTCTGTAATATCCGTGGGAACGGCAATGATAATATCCGATCCCTTAAGACGAGCCTTGACTCTGTTTTCAAGGACCTCAAGTATCATGGTCTGCATATTATCAAAATCAGCAATAACGCCTCCCACTATAGGGAAAGAAACCTCTATGGTCTCGGGAGCTTTTTCAAACATGGAATAAGCTTCGTCACCATAGGCATACATCTGATTGCCCTCAACTATTGCAATGGTATCAGCCTCATGGATGACCTCGCCACTTCCTCTGGCATAGATCTTGAGATTGCCGGTACCCATATCAATTCCGTAACCTGTAGTCATCATAATCCTCCCAATTGCAGAAAAATGCACATTACTGTAATTCTATCACAACAATTCCCTGTTCACAAGGCACTCATCATAAAGTTTTTGCAGGGAACGAACTATTCCAAACCTTGCATGAGGGTAGGTAAGACCTCCCTGAAAATAAGCACTGTAAGGTTCCCTCATTGGACCATCAGCGGAAAGTTCGATGGATGAACCGGAAACAAAGGCTCCGGCAGCCATGATCACCTGATCATCATAACCAGGCATATCCCAGGGCTCAGGGGTAACAAATCCGTCAACCGGCGCCGCAGACTGGATACCTTCGCAAAAGGCCCGAAGCGCCTCCGGACTTTTTAGTTCCACTGCCTGTATGATGTCGTGACGCAGCTCATCTGATGCGGGCAAGACCCTAAACCCAAGGCTTTCATATACCTTTGCCGCAAAGATCGCACCCTTGAGTGCCGAAGCCGTAACCGTAGGCGCAAGGAAAAGTCCCTGTGCAAAAAGCCTGTTTACTCCGATAGATGCACCAACTTCTCTTCCCAGTCCCGGAGATGTCAGTCTAAAGGCAGCATTTTCAATACAATCCTTAGTACCTACGATGTACCCTCCGATGGGCGCAAGCCCACCGCCGGGATTTTTGATAAGTGATCCGGCCATCATGTCGGCTCCAACCTGGCAGGGTTCCAACTCCTCAACAAACTCTCCGTAGCAATTATCTACAAAGCAGATAATGTCCGATCTGATACTCTTGATAAATGCGATCAGCTCTCCTATCTGCTCAACGGAAAAACTGGGCCGCATGGCATAACCCTTGGAGCGCTGGATAGCTGCTATCTTTGTCTTAGGATTTATGGCTTTTTTGATTGAATCATAATCAAAACTGCCATCGGGCAAAAGATCCACCTGCCTGTAACTAACTCCGTATTCTGCAAGAGATCCCTTTGAGGGCCTGATACCTATAACCTCCTCAAGAGTATCATAAGGTGCGCCTGCAGGAGCTAAAAGTTCATCTCCCGGACGAAGGTTTGAAAAAAGTGACAAGGCTATGGCATGGGTCCCACAAGTGATCTGTGCCCTAACAAGTGCATCTTCTCCCCCGAAAACATCGGCGTAGATCCTCTCCAGCGTATCTCTTCCCACATCATCATAACCATATCCCGATGTATCCGAAAAGCACTGGGCACTGAGCCTGTTCTTTTGCATGGCAAGGATCACCTTCATCTGACAAAGGGCCGCCATATCGTCAATATCCTTAAATCTGTCAATAAGACTTTCTTCGCACTTTTCGGAAAAGTTTATGACAGCATCATCTATACCCGCCTTTTTATACATTGTACGTAATTGTTCGTTCATAATATCTTTCTTTCCTTAAGTTCCTTACTTATATCCCCAAGGATCTCCTCATCATTTTTTTCTCTGTCAAGCCAGATAACATCACGTTCACGGCGAAGCCAGGTAAACTGTCTTTTAGCATAATGTCTAGAGTCCCTTTTTATAAGACGGATTCCCTCTTCAAGAGAAATATCACCGTCAAAGTACATAAACAGCTGCTTGTAACCTATCGCCTGCATGGCAGTATTTTCCCGGGGCAGACCTCTGTCATAAAGCTGCCTTGCCTCCTCTAAAAGACCAACCTCCATCATTTGATCAACTCTGGCGTCGATCCTGTCATAAAGCAGCTGCCTGTCTATATTTAATGCAAAAAAAGCATGATCATAAGCAGAATGCCTGCTCCGCTCTGTTTTGTTATGGTCCGATATAGGACTACCTGTTGTTTCATAAAACTCCAGAGCCCTCACCAGTCTTTTTTTATTGTTGTGATGGATTATCTCACAGGATGCGAGATCTACACTTCTGAGCCTTTCAAAAAGTATGTCCGGTCCCAGACTTTCATACTCCTCCTCCAGCCTTTTTCTGATGTCCGGATCCGCTCCCTCATCATCAAACTCAACATCATATAAAAGGGCCTGGATATAAAATCCGGTGCCCCCACAGACAATGGGGATCCGACCTTTCTCATAAATATCTGCAATAGCCTTTTGGGCCTCAGTCTTGAACCTGGTAACATCATAAGATTCTTCGGGATCCATGATATCGATGAGATAATGGGGTATCCCGTCCATCTCCTCGGCTGTTACCTTTGCTGTTCCAATGTCCATCCCGCGATAGATCTGCATGGAATCCGCGGAGATCACGGAACCCCCGATCCTATGGGAAAGCATGACGGAAAGGCGGCTCTTACCCGAACCCGTAGGGCCGGTTATGATTATCAGCGGCTTATTTTTCATCCGACTATCCTTTTGAATTTCTTATCAAGTTCATCTCGAGTAAAAGAGATCATTGTTGGTCTGCCATGGGGGCAATGATAGGGTTCGTCCAGTTCCATAAGTTCAAGGAAAAGCGTCTCCATCTCCGCATTGGACAGAGTATGATTTCCCTTGATGGCGGCTTTGCATGACATGGAAGCTATCCTTTCCTTGATAAGCTCACTTTCCCGGATACCGCTCCAGTCAGTAGCATCGGCAATGACCGACATAAAAAGTTCCCCCGGATCAAGAGTATACATATCTGCAGGGATCCCGCTTATCTGGTAATCTCTGCCTCCGAAATGCGTGATCCTGTATCCCATCTGGTTGAAATCATTCATATGGTCATTAAGAGCGGCTTCCTCTGTTGCAGAAAGAGAAACGATAACCGGGGGTGATACCATCTGGGTATCCATGGTCCGCTCCCTAATGCGCTTCATAGTACGCTCGTATAAAACTTTTTCATGAGCAGCGTGCTGATCTACCATGTAAAGTACACCATCGTACTCGATCATAAAATAAGTACCGAAAACCTGTCCTATCAGGCGGTGTAAAGCCCGGCTCTTTTCAGAAAGAAATGTAGCCTGCTCGTAAACCACTCTGCCTCCGCCAAGTCTGCTTTCGGACTTCTCCGGCTCCTTTTCGGGCTTCTTATCGATCTTGAATCTGGCATATCTAAGTGAAAGATCTTCTTCCTCATCTTCAGAGGACATCTCCTCCATCATACGCTCCCTGACCTGAGATATCCTCTGAGGCTCGAAAGGCTCAAAAGAAGTTTCCTTAAGATCCTGCTTCGGGGCCGGCTTTTCAGAAGTAAGATCCACTGCTGCGATATCCTCCCGAAAAGCCAGTCTTGAATGGACACAGTCTCTGATCAGATCATATAAAAGATGCTCATCATCAAATCTGACTTCCTGCTTGGCCGGATGGACATTAACATCCACCTTGAAAGGATCCACATCCAAAAACAAGATAGCTACCGGGAACTGATGCTGCATGGCAAATCCCTCGTAACCATCCTCCAACGCCTTGGAAATACCGCGGCTCCTTATATATCTTTTATTTACAAAAAAGACTTCCATGGAGCGGTTGCCCCTGTTGATGGCAGATGTACCGATAAATCCGGTAAGTTTTATCCCATCAGTTTCCGCTTCGATAGGCAAAAGCTCATCTGTGATACTTCTGCCGTACAGGGAGTAAAGTGTATCAAAAAGACTACCGTTACCTGGAGTCTGGATCCTGTCCCTTCCCTGAGATATAAGTCTGAAAGAAACATCCGGTGCGGAAATAGCCATTTTTTCCAGAAGATCCTGAATATAATTACCCTCTGTAGCAGGTGAACGCAAAAACTTGCGCCTTGCAGGTGTATTGTAAAACAAAGACTTTGCAAAAAAAGTACAGCCATCGGGAGCTCCCGTGGGAACAAGATCCACCTCGCTACCACCCTCGATGGTATAAAGCGAACCAATGGACTCCTCTCTTGCCTTGGTATAAAGTTCAAGTTTGCAGATCGCTGCAATACTTGCCAAAGCCTCACCCCTGAAGCCCAGGCTCATTACCGATGAAAGCTCCTCGGCAGATCTGAGTTTGCTGGTATAGTGCCTTAAAAACGCGGACCTTATCTGGTCTCTAGGTATACCCATTCCATTGTCAGTGATCCTGATGGAATCGATACCTCCACCTGCTATCTCCACAGATATTGCGGTAGCACCGGCATCAATGGCGTTTTCCACCAATTCCTTAACAACGGAGGCAGGCCGTTCTACTACTTCTCCTGCTGCTATTTTATCAATAGTTTCCTCTGACAGAGGTTTGATCTCATTTCTTACCATCTGTTTTTCACCTTTTGCTGAAGATCCGAAAGGATATTAAGTGCCTTAATGGGCGTGATCGAATCAAGACTTACCTCCAGAAGTTCGTTGATTATGTCCTTGTCCGAAACCGTATCCATAAATGACATCTGGCCCGGTAAGTCCTTACTCGTACTTTCAATGACCACGGGCGTATCATCTGTAATGGAAGCCAAAACCTCCGTCAGATCATTTTCCGATAATCTTTGAGAGATCTGCTTAGCCCTTCTGAGAACCTCCTCAGGAACACCTGCCAGTCTGGCAACCTCTACTCCGTAGCTCCTATCCGTACCACCGGGTATGATACGGCGCAAAAATACAATATCTCCCTCGTTTTCCTTGACGGCGATACAATAGTTTTTAACGCCTGTAAGCTTGCCTTCCAGCTCTGTCAGCTCATGATAATGAGTTGCAAACAGAGTCTTTGCGCCCAATATACTTCGGTCTGAAATATATTCAACTACAGACCAAGCTATGGCAAGTCCGTCAAAGGTACTGGTCCCGCGACCGATCTCATCCAGGATGATAAGTGAAGAAGAAGTAGCATTGGCAAGGATATTGGCCATCTCACTCATCTCCACCATAAACGTACTCTGGCCGCTGGCAAGATCATCCGATGCTCCCACTCTGGTAAAGATCTGATCCGTAAGGCAGATATCCGCAGACTCCGCCGGAACAAAGCAACCCATATGTGCCATCAAAGTTATAAGGGCACACTGTCTCATATACGTGCTCTTTCCTGCCATATTGGGGCCCGTAATAACGGAGATCAGATCGTTTTTATTGTCCAGATACAGATCATTTGGAACAAAAAGTCCGCTTCCCATCATAGTCTCAACAACCGGATGTCTTCCTCCGTGGATATCCAGAACACCCTTATTGTTGATGGAAGGCCTTACATATCTCTGCTTAGCGGAAACGTAGGATAGACTACATAAAGCATCCAGCCTGGAAAGAGCCGATGCCGTCTTTTGTATCCTGTCTATGGAGCTGATGATCTGGTCGATCACACCCATGTAAAGTTCATACTCAATGCGAGAAAGTCTCTCCTCAGCACCAAGTATCTTGTCCTCAAGTTCCTTGAGCTCCGGAGTGTAATATCTCTCGGAATTAGCAAGGGTCTGCTTTCGGACATAGTAATCAGGAACCAGATCTTTAAATGAATTGGTCACCTCAAGATAATATCCAAATACTCTGTTGTAATTTATCCTAAGATTCTTAATCCCGGTCTTTTCCTTTTCTTCCTCCACAAGCTTGGCAAGCCACTGCTTACCATCAGTCTTTGCTCTACGAAGTTCATCTACCTCGTCAGAAAAACCGTCCCTTATGATACCTCCCTCACGAACGGAAATGGCCGGATCCTCACAGATAGCGCTGTCGATCAGACCGCAAAGATCCTCAAGGGGATCCAGGCTTTTTCTGATCTCTGACAAGAGCTTACAGGACGTATCGGAAAGAGCGATCCTGATAGCCGGAATAACAGAGATTGATGACAAAAAGGCCAGCAGATCTCTGGGGTTTGCAGTCCTGTATGAAATACGGGTCATAAGTCTTTCAAGATCATAGACCTTGCCCATATATTCTCTTATCTCATCCCTGGCAACCACGTGATCCGACAGATCTTCCAGGGCATCAAGCCTTTTTTCGATGGAACTTTTCTTAAGTAAAGGCCGTCTTATCCACTCGCGAAGAAGTCTTGCCCCCATGGCGGTACGAGTTTTATCCAGCACCCCCAGGAGAGAACCCTTTTTCTCCTTATCCCTCATGGTCTCAATAAGTTCGAGATTTCTCAGGGTAAAGCTGTCAAGCCGCATATAATTGCTGCTTTCATAAACATCAAGGTGCCTGATCTGTGGAAGATCGTTTTTCTGTGTCTCATAGAGATATGACAAAAGTGCTCCCACTGCCGATCTTGCACAGGCCATATCATCGATCCTTGGATCGAGACTACCTTCACGGAACTTGTCCGAAATGATACTTTCAGTAACCTCATCGGAAAAGCAGGACGTATCTATGGAACAAGGTGTAACACCTATACTTTCAAATACCTTAGATATCTCATAGGAGGACATGAGAAATGCTTCATTGCATACCACCTCACTGGGCGAGATCTTAAGAAGCTCATCTCCCAGGCTCACAGCGTCCTCAAACTCACTGGCCATAAACTCACCCGTGGAAATATCGGCAAAGGCCATGCCGTAAACCCCTGAAATATAGGCAAGGGCGCAGATATAATTATTACTGCTCTCATCCAGGATATCGGAATCCGTCAGGGTTCCGGGAGTGATAAGACGAACTACTTCACGCTTAACAAGCCCCTTGGCCTCCTTGGGATCCTCAACCTGCTCACCAATGGCCACCTTGTAGCCCTTTTTCACAAGACGGGCTATATATGTGTCCGCAGCATGAAAAGGAACTCCGCACATGGGAGCTCTTTCGTCAAGGCCACAGCTTTTACCTGTAAGTGTAAGTTCCAGTTCTGTTGAGACCAGGATCGCATCATCGAAAAACATCTCATAAAAATCACCCAGTCTGTAAAACAGGATATAACCCTTGTGTTCTTCTTTAGTTTTAAGATACTGCTGCATCATGGGGGAAAGTTTTCCCACCTGCTCAGTTGTCAGCTCCATCTATAACCTTCTTTGCTGTCTTTATTCCATCTACTGCAGCGGACATTATCCCGCCTGCATAACCCGCACCCTCTCCGCAAGGGTACAAACCTCTAATATTACTAAGGAATTCCTCATCCCTGTCTATCCTCACCGGAGATGAGGTTCTTGCCTCAACACCCGAAAGGATCGCATCCTCCCTGTCAAATCCCGGGATCTTATTTCCGAAATCAGACATACCTTGGATAAAAGCACCTTTGATATCCTCCGAAAACAGATTATCAAGTCTTCCGAAAGCGCTTTTTCCCTTGGTCAAAGAAGAATAACCGCCATATGATAAGGTATCCGCTCCATGCTTGAAATCAGCAAACAATTGCTGGGGAATATGTCCACCTGCAAGTTCAAAAGCCTTTTTTTCAAGTCGTCTTTGAAACTCTACGCCGGAAAGGGGATCGCTACCCCCAAAA
>JAEELH010000100.1 GCA_016288825.1 Lachnospiraceae bacterium
CCCTGAGGAATAGCGTAGGGAGCCATGGACATGTTCTCCATACCACCTGCTACTACAACATCAGCATCACCTGCCATGATCATCTGAGCTGCCTGGTTAACGCAGTTAAGTCCTGATCCACAAACAACATTGGTAGTAACTGCAGGAACCTCAACAGGAAGACCTGCCTTGATAGATGCCTGACGTGCAACGTTTTGTCCCTGTCCTGCCTGGATAACGCATCCCATGTAAACATGGTCAACCTGCTCAGGCTTAACACCGGCACGATTCAGAGCCTCCTTGATAACGATGGAGCCCAACTCAACAGCGGGTGTTGTGGAAAGACCACCTCCCATGGTTCCGATTGCGGTACGGCATGCGCCGGCCAAAACAACTTTTTTTGCCATCCTTTTTCTCCTCTCTTATACATACAATATGTGAATCTGAGCTCACTTCTTTGTTAAAACTTTAACAATCAAGCACAAAAAAAATAAGCCCGCTTCACTCGGATAGTGCAATTCTACCACATGTGAACGGGCTATGCAACGACTTTATGTGAAAAATAACCGTCGGAGAAGAAAAAAATTATTGTCCCTCCTGCGCCTCCTGTAAAAGCTGAGATATCTTGATCTTGAGGCCGTCTGCCGGATCCATTCCAACGAAAATACAACCGTAATTAAAGCCGTCCTCAAGCTGTCTCGTGCGGATGACTTTGATGATGATCTGCATAGAGTAATTATTCCACAATTCAACTACACCTGTCAGAAAGGTATTGAGACCGATATCCTCGGAACAATTAAAACCTATACCATCGGTTGAAATATCCGTGATCTCTACCTCAAGAGGCTTGCGAGGTGCCTGATCGTAAGTTCCGATAACTGTCAGGCTGATCCGCTCATGCAGGTCTGTTCTAACGTATAATCTTCTTTCTTCCATCTTTCTTTCCTTAATAAAAATCTAAGAAAACGTAAACGCGATCTATGATCTGTGTTTACCTAAATCTTTTTGAGCACGCGATCCAACTCTCTGAATGCATAATCTCCGCACGCTTCTATCCTGTGCTTGGGAATGTTACAAAACACATCTACCAGCTCCGGATCAAACTGGCTGCCGGCAGCAAGCCTTACTACCATGATACCGTCCTCATATGTTCTGGAAGGCTTGTATGATTTGTTCATGGTAACCGCCGAATAAGTATCCGCAATGGCCATCATCCTGGAAGCCACAGGGATATCCGAACCTGACAATCCATAGTATCCTTTACCATCCATACGCTCATGATGGTATCGGATCCAACCAAGGATGGGATCAAAAGACTTCATAGGCTCAAGGATCTCCACCGAAAGTTCCGGATGCTTTTTAACAAGTTCCCACTCCTCCGACGTAAGTTTTCCGGGTTTAGTAAGAACCTCGGTGGGCACGCCCAGCTTTCCGATATCATGAAAAAGCGCCGCATACTTGAGATTTTCAGGATTGATCTCATTTTTGTATCTAATAGGAAGATACTCGTAAAAAACATCCATAAGCATAGCCAGATGAACGCTGTGCCCATCCAGTCTGGGATCCAGGTTCTCCATGATACCCACAAGATTACCTGTTATCTGAATGCACCGCTTTTTCATGCTGAGAGTGATGTTGATGAGCCAATGGATCATAAACGCCACAAAAATACTTCCGAAGAAGAGTAACAGACTGACGGACAGGCTGTCAAGGTGCATGAAGAACACAATATAATAAAAGACAGCGAAAAAGATGATCAAAACAAAGATCACTCCTGTCATGATCCTGTCAATAATCCTGGTGCTTACGATCACATCTTTGCGCATAATGGCAAAATAACCCAATCGGAACACACTAAATATCTGGATCAGAAAGCCTATGAAAATAAGTATGTCTGATGCATGTAATTCGTTCATCGCTCTCCTTTATAATAGGAACCGTCTGCGCTTTGCGAAATATCATAATTAGATCTCATGATGCCATTGCGATTAAGAAAATCAATGGTGTCGTTTAGCGCCATAATGTCTTCCTGTGTAATCTCCACTGAATAAACAAACTTGGGAATTATCTCATCCAACTGCTCTCTGGTAATCCCGAGATATCCGGAAACCGCGTCAAGGGTTTCATCCGAAACCGATCCCTCAGCCAATGCATCTGCTGCTCTCTTATAAGCAGAAAGTATGACGGAGATAACCTCTTTATTACCCTCAGCATACTTGGTCCTGGAAACGATAGCATTGGTTCCTGCAAGTCCACAGTCCGGCCCCTCTCCAATGATGACCGCTCCGTGATCCTCCACCAAACGCGTTACATTGGGTTCCCAGATCGCCAAAGCATCTGCTCTTTTGGAATCAATGACCGAAGCAGCATCTCCGGCAGAGATATTGACAAGTTCGATATCGTTGATGGTCAGCCCTGCTGTGGAAAGGTACTTCTCTACCATATTATGACTGGTAGATCCGAAGACCGTAGCCACTCTTTTCCCCTTGAGGTCAGCTGCCGACTTGATGTCAGAGTCCGAAGGAGTCAGGATCGCATATGATCCGGCTGCCTGAGCAGCAATAGCAACTACCTCAACTCCATTGCCGGGAGCGCATACCGTAACCGTCGGAACATCACCGATAAATCCGATATCGGAATCACTGGCAAGAAGTGATTCGTTCATGGGAGGTCCGGATTCAAAATTATCCCATGCAACCGTAACGCCAAGGGTAGACAGATCTTTTTCTATCCAACCCTCCTCCTTAGCGATAAAGATGGGAACAAAAGCGCCTGAGGGCTGAATAGCAATATCCACACGATGGGACGCGCTTCCTCCGCTCAGCGGTGACTCACAACCTGACAATGATACAGCCATACAAATGATCGATACTGCAGTTATTATCCATTTACACAAATAAGAAATCTTCATATCTAACCCCTGACTATCTGGTTTTTACCTGATTCCTTTGCTCTGTACAAAGCCGCATCTGCTCTGCTGTATATTGCATCCACATCTCTGTCTGCCTGAGAAATCTCAGCCACGCCAAAAGATGCCTGAATGCCATGAAGTTCTCCCAGTTCAACTGCATTGAGTGTCTCCAGTATCCTTTGAAGTTGGGCATGAACAGTATTCCAGTTTTTATGATTGCGGAAAAGGATTACAAACTCATCTCCTCCAAGACGTCCCGCAAAACTTCTGCCCTCCGCAACTACTCTCTCACAGAAGGACCACTTATCTCCGATCTCCTCCCCAAGAGTCTCCCAGATAACCTCTCCCGCAGTCTGGATAGCCTTGTCACCCATCTGATGTCCGAATCGGTCATTGATCTGCTTGAAGGAATCCATATCCAGAACGCAAAGTGCCATATATTCATTGTCGCTCCTGCCCCGGAGGACCGTATCTGCCATGCTGAAAAATCTTGCTCTTATAAGAAGCCCGGAAAGAGCGTCAAAACTGGATGTGACCACCAGATCTCTCTGGATCTTAAGATTTTTGTGGTACTGCATGAACTGCTCAATCCTGCCATGCTGGAATCTGTAATGAAAAAAGAGTGCTACGCCTGTAAAAACCAGGGCATCAATAAAGTCCGCCCTGGCAAGTGACGGCGGTTTTACCTGATATGAAGAATAAGTAAAGAAAATACAATAGAACGTCAAAACCAACGGGAACCTGATCATATTATCGAAGAAAGAGACTCCGATCAGGGCCACAAACACCGGAAATGCAACTGCCACCTGAAATGTATCTGCACGTGACGATGAAACAGAAAAGCCCATCAGCGTAAATATCAGGGCATACATAAAGAATGTACTGTGACGTGTAGTGAACTTGCGAGCAGCAAAAAGTAAGACCAGTAACGCTATTGCAGCAACAAGAAAAATAAGATATACCGACCTGTGGGAATAAGAAACGATACCGAAAACCGAAAGCGAATAAAAACCCGCCATCATGACAAGGAACATGGTCGCTATGATCTCAGTATGGATCCGGTTGGTTTGATCCTTAAGATCCCGGACACCGTCATACTGCTCTTTGTCAAAACCATAATAGAAAAAGTTCTTCCAATTCATCAGCTATCCCCCCAAGCTGTGTATACCGTAAAAAATATCCTGTACAAAAACGTATACAAAGATATTTTACCAAATCAAAACAGAAGGAACAATGTTTTTTTGTTATCCCCCACATATGTGAGGGACAACAAATTTCAAATCCTTATAGTTTAAATAATGTAGATAATACTCCCCGGCCAAGACTTGCTCCCACATTGCCGCCCAGAGTCTTGCCAAATTTGCCAAAGGAAGAACCCACATTTTTGCCGAGCTCGCGGCCTACCGTACCGGCAACCGTATTTCCAACAGACTTGACTGCCTGTTTTTTTGCCCTTTCCTGCTTTGCCGCTTCCTGCTCAGCCTTTTTGATCGCAGCCTTCTCCGCCTTTTCCGCTTCCTTCTCAGCAGCCGCCTGAGCCTTCTGTGCTTCCTTTTCCGCTGCCGCATCAGCTGCTGCCTGGGCTGCCTCCGCCGCTTTTTCCTCACCCATTCTCATAAGGAACTCATAGGCGCTGTCCGGATCCTTATACTCATAATATCTGGGATACAGCATGCTGGTTTTTACCAGCTGATCTCTGGTCTGATCATCGATACTACCCATAAATGACTGGGGCGGAAGGATGGACACCTTTTGAACCACCCCGGGCTCACCATTATCCTGAAGGAAGGAAACCACAGCCTCACCTGTTCCAAGCGCAAGTATGGTTTCGTAAGTATCGAATTCCGGATTGGGCCTAAAGGAATCAGCTGCCGCCTTAACGGACTTCTGGTCTGCAGGAGTGAACGCCCTAAGGGCATGCTCCACCTTGTTGCCAAGCTGCGAAAGGACTCCGTCGGGAATATCCCTGGGGTTCTGAGTTACAAAGTAAACTCCCACTCCCTTGGATCTGATGAGTTTTACAACCTGCTCCACTTTTTCAACAAGAACTTTGGGCGCCCCGTTGAAAAGCAAATGTGCTTCGTCAAAGAAGAATACCATCCTGGGCTTATCCATATCTCCCACCTCGGGAAGACTTTCAAACAACTCTGAAAGAAGCCACAAAAGAAAAGTCGAGTACAATTTCGGACTATTAATAAGGCTCTGGGAATCCAGGATATGGATCATTCCTCTTCCGGCCTCACCGGTAGAAAACCAGTCTGTTACATTAAGGGCTGTCTCGCCAAAAAAGGCCTCGCCCCCTGCACTCTCAAGAGCAACCACACTCCTGACTATGGCTGCAATGGACTGGGATGACATCTTGCCATACATCGCCTCAAATTCCTTGGCGTTTTCGGAAACATAATTCAGGATAGCCTTAAGATCCTTGGTATCGATAAGAAGCAGATCATTATCGTCCGCTATCTTAAATACCACTGTAAGGATATCCGCCTGAACATCGGAAAGTTCCATCAACCTTGCAAGAAGAAGCGGTCCCATTTCGGATATGGTTGTACGGAGCGGGATACCCTTTTGACCGAATATATCCCAAAAAGTCACAGGATATCCGTGAAGTTCAAAACCCGCCTCATCAAGTCCGAATCTGGACTTTCTTGCAGCCATATCCTCGCTGTCTGCACCGGGCTTTGCCATTCCTGCCAGATCACCCTTAACATCCGCAAGAAATACCGGGACACCCATATCGGAAAAAGCCTCTGCCATAACCTTGAGGGTAACGGTCTTGCCTGTTCCCGTGGCACCGGTTATGAGTCCGTGCCTGTTGGCAAGACGGCTTTCCATGCATACCTTTTGTCCTTTGTCATCCGTACCTATCCATGCTTTATTTTCAAAAAACATATACCCCTCCTGATATGAAATAACAATCCTGCCATCAAGTATATCACATTTGCTATTTGCGTTGAATGTATTTTCCTGCTATACTCCAAATTGCTTGTTATTTGACTAAATATAAAAGGAGGTACAAAAGTGAAGTTTTTTATTGACACAGCCAATGTAGACGAGATCAAAAAAGCCAGTGATATGGGAATAATCAGTGGCGTTACTACAAACCCTTCCCTCATCGCTAAAGAGGGCAGAGATTTTAATGAAGTTATCAAGGAGATCGCATCCATCGTTGACGGCCCCATCAGCGGAGAGGTCAAGGCCACAACAACCGACGCAGAGGGCATGATCAAGGAAGGCCGTGAGATCGCAGCCATCCATCCCAACATGGTAGTAAAGATACCCATGACAGCCGAGGGCCTCAAGGCAACCGCCGCTCTTTCAAAAGAAGGCATCAAGACCAATGTCACACTGATCTTTACCGCCAATCAGGCACTGCTTGCAGCAGAGGCAGGCGCTACTTATGTATCGCCTTTCCTCGGAAGACTTGATGATATCTCCGTTATCGGAGTTGATCTCATCCAGGATATCGTTCAGATCTTTGATAACTACGGATATGATACAGAGATCATCGCCGCATCCATCCGTAATCCTATCCACGTAACAGAGTGTGCTCTTGCAGGTGCGCATATCGCAACCATTCCCTATAAGGTGATCGATCAGATGCTTCATCATCCTCTTACCGACAAAGGTATCGAAAAGTTCGTTGCTGATTACAGAGCAGTATTTGGAGACTAAAACATGCCTACTATCAAACTTTATGATAACGATCCCTACGAGACATCATTTATCGCAAAGGTTTTATCCTGCAAAGCAACAGGTGATGGAAAAGCAGAGTTAGTCCTGGATCGGACTTTATTCTTCCCGGAGGAGGGCGGTCAGACACCGGACAGAGGAACTATCGTTCCGGAGGCAGACGAAGGCATCAGCTTTGATGTTGTAGATGTTCAGATCCGGGATGATGTGATCACTCACACCATCGTTCCTACCAGAAGCCGGGGAGTTACGGATATTCCTGCCCACTTTTCTAAAGGAAGCGGTGTGTCCGGCCAGATCGATTTTTTCCGTCGTTTTTCCAATATGCAGAATCATACAGGAGAGCATATTTTTTCCGGACTGGTCCACAGCAGATTCGGTTATGTCAATGTAGGTTTTCATCTGTCAGACGAAACCGTCAGCATGGATTACAGCGGAAAGCTTACTGAGGATGATATTGCATCGGTGGAGTTAGCCGCCAACAGAGCTATCTTTGAGGCGCATCCTGTTTTTTGCAGATATCCGTCCAAGAGTGAATTATCTCACATGGAATATCGGAGCAAAAAAGAAATAGACGGTGATGTCCGGATCGTTACCATAGAGGGGATAGACGACTGTGCGTGCTGTGCACCGCACGTGAGAAATACGTCCGAGATCGGACTTCTCAAGGTTGTGGGAAGAGAAAACTATAAAGGCGGTACCAGATTATACATTCTTTGTGGTATGAGGGCGCTTCTTGATTACCGCCAAAAGCATGATGTCATAAGCCAGCTGTCTGATATAACTTCATCTCCTGCACAGGATATAGCCAAGTCCGTATTTGGACTTATTGAAGAACGAGATTCGCTTAGGCAGGAACTGTTTCATATCAAAATGGACCGCGTTGTAAGTTTGGCAGAAGAAGCTGCAAGAGACGGTGAGCGATTCCTTTTTATAGAAGAGACCAATGACAATATCGTCAGGACAGGCGTTAATACACTTACCGCATCTTTTGACAGCGGTGTCAGCGGGATATTCTTTGGAAATGACACAGACGGATATCGGTTCATAATAGGAAGCAGCGGCAATACAGATGCAAGAGAAACGGCCAAGCTACTCAAAGAAAAACTTGACGCCAGAGGCGGCGGTAAGTCCGAAATGGTACAAGGCAGCGTTACTGCTTCCAAAGATATTATACTTAAAACTCTTTCATAACAATAAGAAAAGACTCCGAAGGCGAAAATCTCCGGAGTCTTTTTTATAGCAGGCAACGGGAATCGAACCCGCCTCCTCAGCTTGGGAAGCTGATGTACTACCGATATACTATGCCTGCATAAACGAACTGCCATACAATGATGGCAGTCCCTAAAATCTTAATCCATAGAATGATTGCCGGCCATGAACTCTACATACCTGCCGGTTCCCACAGCAACACAAGTCATGGGATCCTCAGCTGTCATAGTATTGATACCGGTACGGTCCTCCATAAGTTCCTCAAGTCCGCGAAGCAAAGCGCCGCCGCCTGTAAGGATGATACCCCTGTCAGCAACATCTGCTGCCAACTCCGGAGGTGTCTTCTCAAGAACAGAATGAACAGCCTCAACGATCTGTGAAGTAGGCTCGCGAAGTGCCTCCTCTGTCTCCTCAGTAGTAACCTCTATAGTCTTGGGAAGTCCGGTAACAAGGTTACGGCCACGAACCTCCATTGTCTCTGTCTCAGGAAGAGGATAGCAGGTTCCGATATTGATCTTCATATCCTCTGCAGTACGCTCACCGATAAGAAGGTTATGCTTCTTACGCATGTAACGAACCAGTGCCTCATCAAAATCATCTCCAGCGATCTTGATGGAAGCGGAAACAACTGAGCCACCAAGTGAGATAACTGCGATATCTGCTGTACCACCGCCGATATCAACTATCATATTACCACAGGGTTTGCTGATGTCGATGCCTGCTCCGATAGCAGCAGCGATAGGCTCCTCGATAATGAAAACCTCGCGAGCACCTGCTGAATATGCAGCATCCTCAACCGCTCTCTTCTCTACCTCTGTAACACCGCTGGGTACGCATACGCTGATGCGAGGCTTGCGGTAGCTCTTTTTACCAAGTGCCTTCTGGATGAAGTACTTGATCATCTTTTCTGTAACTGTATAGTCGGAAATAACTCCCTGACGAAGCGGACGAACCGCTACGATATTGCCGGGAGTACGGCCAAGCATAAGCCTCGCCTCTTCTCCGATTGCCTTGATCTTGTTAGTATCTCTGTCAAAAGCAACAACTGAAGGCTCCTTGAGCACAACTCCCTTGCCCTTGAGATAAACCAAAATACTGGCCGTTCCTAAATCTATTCCGATATCCGAAGATGCCATCTTAGTCCTCTTTCTTATATAAATAACAGTCCTTGATCGGACTACAAATATACCACAAAAAATCCCAAACAGGGAATTACTAGACTATTATAGCGGATTATATGCGTTTTTCAAGGCAAAAACCTACAAATAATCATGACTTTTTGAGATATTTTTTGATATAGGCACCCGTATATGACTTTTTACAACGGGCAACCTGCTCTGGAGTACCTGAGGCTATAACCTCGCCGCCACGGTCTCCTCCTTCGGGTCCCAGGTCGATTATATAGTCGGCTGTCTTAATAAGATCAAGGTTATGCTCGATAACAACAACGGTATTACCACCCTCCGATAGTTTCTGAAGGATCATGACCAGTTTGTTTACATCCTCAAAATGAAGTCCGGTAGTAGGCTCATCCAGAACATAGATAGTCCTTCCGGTACTCCTTCTGGAAAGCTCGGAAGCAAGCTTGATCCTCTGTGCCTCGCCACCCGAAAGCTCTGTCGAGGGTTGTCCCAGTCTGATATAGCCAAGTCCGACATCATACAAAGTCTGGATCTTGTTTCTTATGGACGGGATATGATCAAAGAACTCCAGAGCCTCCTCAACCGTCATATTAAGGACGTCATAAATATTCTTCCCTTTGTAATGAACCTCCAGAGTTTCCCTGTTGTATCTCTTGCCGCCACACACCTCACAGGGAACATAAACATCCGGAAGGAAATGCATCTCTATCTTCATAATGCCGTCGCCGGAACAAGCCTCGCATCTTCCTCCCTTGACATTGAAGGAGAACCTTCCCTTGGCATATCCTCTTTCCTTGGCATCAGGCGTACCCGCAAAAAGATCTCTGATATGATCAAAGACTCCTGTATAGGTTGCGGGATTTGATCTGGGCGTACGACCGATAGGTGACTGATCAATATCAATAACCTTATCAAGCTGTTCTATGCCGTCGATCCCATCACATTCTCCCGGGATCCTGTGAGCCCGGTTAAGTTTTTTCGACAACGTCTTGTAAAGGATCTCGTTGATGAGAGAGCTTTTTCCGGAACCGGACACTCCGGTTACCACAGTCATCACTCCCAAAGGAATCTCCACGTCTATGTTTTTGAGATTATTTTCCCTGGCCCCTCTGATCTTCAAATAACCTGTAGGCTTTTTCCTTTTGTCCGGAATCGGAATCGATCTGCGACCTGCAAGATAGTCACCGGTGATAGATTCCTTACAGGACATGATATCCTCAACACTACCGCAGGCAACAACCTCTCCACCGTGTTCGCCGGCACCGGGTCCGATATCTACCACATAGTCTGCCGCCCTCATGGTATCCTCATCATGCTCAACAACGATCAGCGTATTGCCAAGATCCCTGAGTCCCTTGAGAGATGCCAGGAGTTTGTCATTGTCCTTTTGATGAAGTCCGATACTGGGCTCATCCAGGATGTATGTGACTCCAACCAGTCCGGAGCCAATCTGTGTAGCAAGTCTGATACGCTGCGACTCACCTCCCGAAAGAGTTCCGGTAGCCCTGGAAAGAGAAAGGTATTCAAGTCCGACATCGGACATGAACTTTACTCTTGATCTTATTTCTTTGAGGACAAGTCTTCCTATCTTAAGTTGCTGCTCTGTCAGATCCATATCCTCTAGAAAGACCATCAGATCTCTGACAGGCATCTTGGTAATCTCATATATATTTTTATCGCAGACAGTAACCGCCAAAGACTCCGGCTTAAGGCGCATGCCATGGCACACCTCACAGGGTGAGATCTCCATGAACTCTTCATACACAGCTCTCTGGGATTCCGATTTTGTCTCCCTGTATCTCCTGTTGGTATTTGCAATGAGACCTTCAAACTTCACATCATAAACACCCTCGCCAAATTTACCCTTGTAGGGAACCTTGACGACGCGATCAAATCCATGAATAAAATTATGTCTGATATCGGACTCAAGCTTTTCATAGGGCGTATCAAGACTGAAACCGTACTCATCTGCCAGTGCCTGAAGAATGGCATGGGTATAACTCTTATCATCGGAACTGGACTGCCATCCCGGGACGATAACGCATCCCTCATTAAAAGAAAGACTCATATCCGGTATCATAAGCCTCTCATCAAACTCCATCCTGTATCCGAGACCTGCGCACTCCGGGCAGGCACCAAAGGGATTGTTGAAGGAAAAACTGCGAGGCTCGATCTCATCTATACTGACACCGCAGTCAGCGCAGGAAAAGCTCTCGGAAAACCGCATGGGATCTCCGCCCACAACGTCAACTATTACAAGACCGCCGGAAAGCTTGAGTGCATTTTCCAATGAGTCGGTAAGTCTTTTTTCAATACCTTCTCTCACAACGAGACGGTCAACAACGATCTCGATATTGTGCTTTTGGTTTTTATTAAGAGTTATCTCTTCATCAAGATCATACTGATCTCCGTCCACGATAGCTCGCACGTAACCGCTTGACTTTGCTCTTGCGAAAAGTTTTTCATGGGTACCCTTACGTCCTCTGACAACAGGAGCAAGGACCATAAACTTCGTCTTTTCCGGAAGTGTCAGGACATGATCCACCATCTGATCCACTGTCTGCCTGAATATAGGCTTGCCGCAATTGGGGCAATGAGGTATTCCGATCCTGGCATACAAAAGCCTGAAATAATCATAGATCTCCGTAACCGTACCCACGGTAGATCTGGGGTTGCGGTTAGTGGACTTCTGATCAATGGATATTGCCGGAGGAAGGCCCTCTATCTTTTCCACATCGGGCTTTTCCATCTGTCCCAGGAACTGTCTGGCATAACTGGACAGGGACTCCATATATCTACGCTGGCCTTCCGCAAAAATAGTATCAAAAGCCAGTGATGACTTTCCTGAACCCGAGAGACCGGTGAAGACAACAAACTCATCCCTGGGGATCTCCAGATCGATGCGCTTGAGATTGTTGACTGCAGCGCCCTTTATCTTGATATATTTGCGATTTTTATTGTCACTTTTATCTGCTACATTCATATGCGCTTTCCTCTTTTTATAGTAAAACCGTCGGCAAAAAGAATAGTCCGGGCGCGAGCGTGGGTAGGATGCGCCCGGGTGCCCTCCGTGCAGAGGGCGGATGGGCCCCAAAGCGGAAGCCCGATGCAATTGTCTGTGAACTTTATAAACTGCATCAAAGATCACGCAACATATTTTTATACTCTATCATCTTGTCGCGATACTCGGCAGCAACCTCAAAGTTGAGATCTGCAGCAGCCTTTTCCATTTTGGCTTTGATCTTTTCAATATAAGCTTTGAGCTCTCCTGCATCCATTTCCTCGGGACGGCGCTCCATGCTCATCTCTTCTGCCGCAACCTGACGAGTAACAGCGATCAGTTCTCTGACTGATTTTTCGATAGTCTTGGGAGTAATGCCGTGCTCCTCATTATAAGCCTGCTGGATATTGCGTCTTCTGTTGGTCTCATCTATAGCCTTTTTCATGGAGTCCGTCATGGTATCCGCATACATGATAACATGACCGCCCACATTCCGGGCCGCGCGACCGATAGTCTGGATAAGGGATGTCTCAGATCTAAGGAAACCTTCCTTATCAGCATCGATTATGGCAACCAGTGTGATCTCAGGGATATCAAGTCCCTCACGAAGAAGGTTGATACCCACAAGAACATCAAAGACGTCCATTCGAAGATCTCTGATTATCTCTGCCCTCTCAAGAGTATCTATGTCCGAATGCAGATACTTGACGCGGATCCCCACCTCCTGCATATAGGAAGTCAGGTCCTCAGCCATCCTCTTGGTAAGCGTAGTAATGAGAACCTTGTGATGCTCCGTAGTCTCTTTTCGGACTTCTGTAATAAGATCATCGATCTGCCCCTCTACCGGCCGAACCGAGATCTCCGGATCCAAAAGACCTGTAGGCCTGATAACCTGCTCTGCCCTAAGCATCTCATGCTCTTCCTCATATAACGCCGGAGTGGCCGATACAAAAAGGAGCTGATCTATCTTACCTTCCCACTCTGTAAAGTTAAGTGGTCTGTTATCCAGGGCAGAAGGAAGTCTGAAACCGTACTCAACGAGAGTAGTCTTTCTGGCACGGTCACCGGCATACATCGCTCTTATCTGTGGCACTGTCATATGTGACTCGTCTATTATAATAAGAAACTCATCCGGGAAATAATCCATCAAAGTCTGCGGCGGTTCTCCGGGTTTTGAACCGGTAAGGTGTCTTGAATAGTTTTCAATACCACTGCAAAAGCCGGTCTCTCTTAACATTTCTATATCAAAATTCGTCCTCTCCGAAATTCTCTGCGCCTCAAGGAGTTTATCTTCACCCCGGAAATACGCAACCCTCTCCTTCAGCTCCTCTTCTATAGTCTCACATGCACGGTTGATCTTTTCCTGAGGAACAACGTAATGGGACGCCGGGAAGATAGCCGCATGGGAAAGTTCGTACTTGACCTGACCGGTCAGCGGATCCGTCTGTGTGATCCTGTCTATCTCATCTCCAAAGAATTCTATCCTATATGCATAATCGGAAACGTTGGCCGGGATTATCTCCAGAGTGTCTCCCCTGACCCTGAAGGTTCCTCTGTCAAAATCCATATCATTACGGATGTATTGCATGTCAATGAGGCCCTTGATCACCTGATCTCTGTCGATCTGCTGACCCGGACGAAGTGAAACCATCATGTTCTGATAGTCCTCCGGCGAACCGATACCGTAGATGCAGGACACAGACGCAACAATGACCACATCCTTTCTCTCCGCAAGAGACGCTGTAGCTGAAAGCCTAAGCTTGTCAATCTCGTCATTGATGGAAGAATCCTTTGCAATATAGGTATCCGTTTGAGGAACGTAAGCCTCCGGCTGATAGTAATCATAATATGAGACGAAGTACTCAACGGCATTATTGGGGAAGAATTCCTTCATCTCCCCATAGAGCTGGCCGGCGAGTGTTTTGTTGTGACTTATGATCAGAGTCGGTTTATTCAGAGCCGCGATCACGTTTGCCATGGTAAATGTTTTTCCGGATCCGGTCACACCAAGCAGGGTCTCAAACTGGTTGCCCGCTTTGAAACCCTCAACTAATTCCTTTATTGCCTGCGGCTGGTCGCCGGTAGGTTTGTAATCTGAATGCAACTCAAAGTCCATTTTCGTACTCCAATGCTTTATACATGACCGTCTATGATCTTTTCCATCCAGATC
>JAEELH010000101.1 GCA_016288825.1 Lachnospiraceae bacterium
ACTGCGCACCATCATGAGTGCAGATCTGATCCTTTATATGGAAAACGGACACGTACTTGAACAGGGCACCCACGCACAGCTACTTGCGCAGGATGGGAAGTATGCTGAACTTTACCGTAGTCAGTTTATGTGATCTTGCTAGGGTTTATCGTCATAATACGCAGAGTATGGCGCGAGCACGGATGGGCCCCCGGCCGAGGAGCAACGGCACCGCAGGCGGGGATGGTATCCGTGCGGGAGCGTAAGAGCATAGTGGTACTTTAGGAAGGATTTATTATGGGCATAATCATAAACTGCATACTTTTGATGCTTTCCGCCGTAGTATGCGTGCTTGGAATAAGCTTTTTTCTCAACAACGGTGGTACCGATGACAAGACCTCCTATTATATTCTGTTTCTAAGCATTTTTGCAGCCATTTGGTGTGCAACTTATGGTAGTATCGGCATTACGGATGATCTCGAACTGGCTGCCGGTATGCGTATTCCGGGAGTATTTGCCATTAATGCTTTTCTTGTGACGGAGGTCTTTCTGTTTACCGGACTCAGCCGTATGAGGATAAGCATTTCTCATATTCTAAGGACTATAGTTATAGTTGTGGCTTTTGCCGACTTTATCATGTATTCTGATGAAAAAGCGGATCTGTTTATCCGCATCGGAAACTGGACCACCTGGAGTCAAAATCCGGATATGTCCGTAGCAAGAACCTTTCATTTGAACTTTATTTTATTATACTTCCTGATCCTTTTGGGGACAGGTATCACATGGGCAAGAAAAAACAAATTACCAAGACAAAAAAGATTTATAAGTTTGATGTTTGCATCTAATTTTATCATGATCTTTTTCACTCTTCCGGATACCTTTATGCCCATGATGGGTTATTATCCGGTTGCTACGTCCGGGATAGGCGCGGCACTCTGTGCTATAGGAACATGGGTTGGTGCCACGAGACTCAACTCTTTTAATATCCGTATGGGAACCATTTCTTCTCTTATATACGAGAATATTAATGCAGGTGCCGTGGTATTTGACACGAATCAAAGGATAGTTATGGCCAATCCCTATGCTATCAATAGTTCAGGCATGAAAACCCTGGAGGGAGCCCATATCGGAGATCTTTTTCAGATCGGTGATGAGAAAGAGATGTTTGATCAGGCCCTTGTAGATAAGTACAATATCAGACTTGAGGCTCGATGGGATGACAAGGTATACGCTGTAAGTCTTAGTGTTGCAAAGGATGACTACGGCGATCCATACTGTTTTATCTGCGTTTTCACAGATGTTACGGATGAGGCAGAGGCCATCAGAGAACTGGAAGTTGCAAACAATGCCAAGACCGAGTTTTTGACATCCATAAGTCACGAGATAAGGACTCCTATCAATTCCATTATCGGATTTAATGAGATGATCATACGTGACAGTCAGGATGAGGAGATCCGTGGATATGCGGGAAACTCTGATCGTGCTTCAAGACAGCTGCTTTCTATCGTCAACGATCTTCTGGATATGAGTCAGATCACTTCCGGAAAGCTTAAGATCCAGCCGGAGGAATATGAGTTGGGTGCATTGCTTCGTGACGTTAGGGATATGCAGTCATTGAGAGCTGAGGAAAAGGGCCTTACCTTCAGCGTCGATTTGGATGAGTCCATTCCCGGACATCTCATGGGTGATGAGGTCAGATTACAGCAGATCATTACCAATTTTGTGACCAACGCCATCAAGTACACCAATGAGGGTAGTGTTCGCCTGGGAGTGAGCTTCAGATGGGTGGACAGAGAGACTATCATCCTTATTATCCGAGTATCGGATACGGGCATCGGTATACGTGAGGAAAACATCCCTCATCTTTATGATACCTTTAGCAGATTTGACAAGGAAGCACATAAGTATATTGAGGGAACCGGCGTAGGTCTTTCCGTAACAAAATCCATTGTAGATATGATGGAGGGAACTATAGGTGTAGACAGTACTTACGGCAAAGGAACTACTTTTACGGTCAATATCCCCCAGTCGGTTGTTGAAAACGTGCCGGTTGGAAATTTGGATGACTATACTGTCAAAAAGGTTAAATCGGCAAAGATCACTTACAGGGCACCGCGGGCATCTATCCTTACGGTCGATGATAACGAGATGAATCGTATGGTATTCCGGGGCATGGTAAGACCCCTTGGCTTAACTCTTGACGAGGCTGACAGCGGACGCGGTATGCTGGATCTTATAAAAGAAAAGAAGTATGATATCATATTCCTTGATCACATGATGCCGCAGATGGACGGCGTTGAGGCGCTGAAGCGGATGAGGAGTGACGGCACCCATCTCAATACTGAAACACCGGTTATCGTCATGACAGCAAATGCAGGTCGCGGCGCCAGAGAAAAGTATATGGAGATAGGATTTGACGATTATGTGAGTAAGCCCACCAATGCCAAGGAACTTCTTTCAGTAATCAAAAAATATCTTCCTGAGGATCTCGTTGAGAAGAATGATGACGTATCTGATGGACCTCATGAGAATGAGGCGAGAGAAGAGTCCAAGTCTGTAATCGGACAAAAGCTGGCTGGTCTTGACGGTGTGGATTGGAAGGCGGCACGTTCTACTTCATCGGATGATGATGTGTTACATACTCTGATAGAAAAGTTCTGTTTTATGGCGCCGAGAGAGCTGGCGGAATTGGACAGCTATTATGCCGGTATTAATGAAGGGACCAAGGATTCCGTGGCAAGTTATAGGATCAAGGTTCATTCTATGAAAAACTCGGCTGCGTTGGTAGGAGCCTTGGGGCTTTCCGCCAAGGCCCTGGAGCTGGAACAGGCGGCAGATCGGGAAGATACAGAGGCAATAAAGATCGGACATGATGCTTTTTGCCGCGAGTATAAGGATATGGCAGACAGGATCAGGGAGGCAGTGCTTGGCGAGGTAGGATCTGACGCCAGGACAATGGATGATGGGACCCTTTCTGATAATCTTGATGTTTTGGAAAAGGCCATGTCGGATCTTGACATGACTACAATAAATGAAAAGGTATTTGAAATGTCCGATTTCGGATATAGTTCACCGGATATTGAAAAATTAATGGAGGAACTTTTTACGGCTATCAGGGATTATGATACTGACAGGTTTGACAGTTTGATTCAGGAGATCAGAACGCATCTTTGATCTGCGGGAGAGGATGAAAAATGAGATTTTTACTTTCACAGGAACTTGAACCGGGAATGATACTCGGCCGCGATATTGTGAGCCCGGGGCATTCTTTTATGCTAAAAAAAGGGGTAGCCCTTACTTCCGATTATATTTCCTATCTGAGGAGCAGGGGATATCTCGGGGCGTATATTACGGATTCGGACTCAGAAGATATAAACGTTGAGGATCCCATTTCTTTTTCAACGCTGACAGAGGGCATTACAGCAGTTCAGAACTGCGACATGGAGGAACTTATGATGTCAGCCCGTCAGATCGTTGCAGATCTGTCCAAGATGAAGCAGCTGAGCATCGATATTTTTGATCTGCGTTCCTTTGATGACTATACCTATCATCATTCTGTAAACGTGGCAGTTTATGCTGTGGCGGTTGCCATGTATATGGGCCTGCCCGAGGAAGAACTGGTACAGATGAGTCAGGCTGGGATCTGTCATGATCTCGGCAAGCAGAGGATAGATATTGATATTATCAACAAGCCGGACAAGCTTACGGATGAGGAATATGCAGAGATCAAAAATCATCCTCAGTATTCCTACGACATTATCAAGGACAATATCGAGCTTGCGGCTCCGGTCAAGCAGGCTGTCATCTGTCATCATGAAAATGAAAACGGCAGCGGATATCCCTTTGGAAAAGAAGGCAGTGAGGTTTCACTGTTGACAAAGATCCTTCATGCCGTAGATGTGTATGATGCACTTATCACCAGACGTCCCTATAAGGAGCCTTGTGCACCGGTGGAGGCCTTCGAGTACCTTATCGGTGGTGAAGGGATCCTTTTCAATGAAGAGGTGGTGGAGGCCATGCGAAAGGTCATCCCGGCTTATCCTCTCGGAACAGAGGTCAAACTGTCCACCGGTGAAAAAGCACTGGTGGTTGCTCATACTGATGATCCCTTGAGGCCTATTGTTCGGCTATTCCATGACAAGTGCATCATCAATCTGAACAAGGATATCAATGCGGATATAGAGATCGTTTCGGAGCATTTTGCATCTACGGACAACACAGGTGCAGTAGAGCGTCTCAACGAAGATCGCCAGGCGGTCAAAGCCAAACCGCTGGATATCATGCTGGTTGATGATTCCCTTCTGAGCCTTCAGC
Organism: Lachnospiraceae bacterium; assembly: GCA_016288825.1. Classification (GTDB taxonomy): domain Bacteria; phylum Bacillota; class Clostridia; order Lachnospirales; family Lachnospiraceae; genus Weimeria. The sequence continues at coordinate 4,294 of JAEELH010000101.1, forward strand.
AGACAGAAGGAGCTCTTTCAGAAGATAACTATCATCTGATCCCGCTTCAGAGCGGACTGGCAGCCATAAATTATATAAAGAAAAACGGTGCACCTGACCTTGTTATAATGGATATTGAGATGCCAACAATGGACGGAGTAACTGCTGTTTCCACAATAAGAAACATGGGATATGATGATCTTCCGATCATATTCCTTACATCCAAGAATACCCGGGAGATGGTCCTTAAGTGCCGCACGGTCAACGCTAAGGACTACATCATCAAGCCGGTCCGTCCGGCTTATCTTCGAGCCAGAGTGGCAATAGCCCTGGATGCGAGTCTGGAGAGATAATGCATTTCTATTGTCTGACA
>JAEELH010000102.1 GCA_016288825.1 Lachnospiraceae bacterium
AACGAAGCAAGCGACGGCAACGAGCCTGATACTGTGCCGGAAAACAATGCAAAAAATGGCATTGAAGCAGACACAACACCAGGTACAGAGGCAGGTGATGACGAAGAATTTGGGGATGACTTAGGAGTAGAAAAAGACACAAGTACCGCTGATGCTGATAATAAAGAAAATGCCCACGTTATCAACCAAAACATCGACAAAGACAACGAAAGCAGCAAAAACTCAAACAAAGACAGTAGCAGCGACAATACAGATGATAATTTTTCAACGGTCACCACCACCGAACCCGCCCCTCCCGACACGGTTACCATATCCATGGTGGGAGATATTCTTCTTCACTCACCGGTTGAGGAGTCGGCTAAGAATGAAGATGGAACCTATGATTTCAGCGCAGTATTCGCGAATACTAAGGATATAATCAGTGCCGCGGATATAGCAATCGCCAATCAGGAGGTGATAATAGGAGGAGAGGAGTTAGGAATATCGGGATATCCTGCCTTTAACGCACCGTATGCAATAGGTGAGGCACTGGTTGATGCGGGCTTTGATGTTATATGCCATGGAACGAACCATGCTTTGGATAAGGGGAAGAAAGGTGTTGTAAACGCCTGCAAATACTGGAAGGAGAATCATCCGGAGATCACTGTTGTGGGAATCAACGACAGTGCAGAGGAGCAAAATGAGGTTGCTATAGTTGAGAAAAATGGAATAAAGATCGCATTCTTAAATTACACCTATGGAACCAATGGAATACCAATGCCATCGGATATGCCCTATGCAGTCGATATGATGGATGAGGATAAGGTGAAAAAAGACATAGCTTACGCGGAGGAAAATGCCGACTTCACGGTTGTTTGTCCCCATTGGGGCACTGAATATAATTTGGGAACCGATTCCTATCAGCAGTATTGGACCAATATCTTCAGGAGAAACGGAGCCGATCTAGTGATTGGGACACATCCACATGTCATAGAGCCTGTAGAGATGATAGAGGATGATGTTAAGGGAATATTCAATAATCACGGTGGCGGAGATATGCTGGTGTACTACTCCCTTGGCAATTTTGTAAGCTGGACCTCAAGTACAGGACACGGTGTGACCAATAGAATGGTGGGAGGACTATCCGAAGTTACCATCGGACGTGATGAGAACGGTGAGGTCTGTGTTAGAGATTATTCCGTTCAAGCAGTTGTCTGCCATCTGACTTCAGGACCGGATGGAGTTACTGTCTATCCATTAAGGGATTACACTGATGCGATGGGAGAAAAAAATGAGATAATAAGTCAGGACCCTGAGTTTTCAACACAGCTTTGCAGGGAAATATGCGAGAAAGTATGGGGAACCGACTGGAATTAATCCTCCACCTCGTAACACTGGTTGATTTAATCCGCCAATCGGATAAAATGTATTGGAAGTCATAAGTAATTTAAAGAAAGAGATTGAACTATGAGAAAAACAAAGATTGTATGTACCATTGGACCTGCGAGCGAATCAGAGGAGATGATCGCTGCGCTTTGTAAGGCGGGAATGAATGTTGCCAGACTCAACTTTTCCCACGGAGATCATGAGGAACAGCTGACAAGGATAAAAAGAATTAAGAAGGTTCGTGAGGAGCTGGGACTTCCCATTGCCATTCTTCTTGATACAAAGGGACCTGAGTATAGAACCGGTGTCCTTAAGAACGGCAAGGTAATGCTCAAAGCCGGAGACAAGTTCACTTTCACGACAGAGGATATTGAGGGCGATGAGACTATAGTTTCCGTAAGCTATAAAAATCTTGCGAACGAGCTTTACAAAGGTGACAGGATCCTTGTAAACAATGCACTCCTCGAGTTCAAGGTAATAAGCACCGATGGAAAGAAAATATATACCGAGATAGTTACCGGTGGAGAGCTCTCCGATAAAAAGAGTATGAGTTTTCCGGGAAAACATATTAAGCAGGTATACATGTCCGAGCAGGATAAATCTGATATTCTTTTCGGCGTGGAAAATGATGTGGACTTTATCGCCTGCTCATTTGTATCCGTAAAGCAGGACCTTGTGGATGTACATGATTTCTTAAAGGCCCACAACGGAGACGGCAAGGTACAGCTCATAGCGAAAATAGAGAACCAGTCAGGCTATGACAATATAGAAGAGATATGTGAAGAGTGCGACGGTATCATGGTTGCGCGCGGAGACATGGGTGTTGAGGTTCCTTTTGAGCAGCTTCCCGCAATCCAGAAGGGTCTTATAACCAAGTGCCGTATGCTCGGAAAAAGGGTTATAACAGCGACAGAGATGCTCGAGTCCATGATCCACAACCCGAGACCCACAAGAGCAGAGACCTCTGACGTGGCCAATGCTGTTTATGACGGAACCAGTGCGGTCATGCTTTCCGGTGAGACGGCAGCAGGCGCATATCCCGTGCAGGCCGTAGAGACCATGGCAAAGATAGCTGAGACTACCGAGCAGGATATCCATTACAACAAGCGCTTTTACAACTATGATTTCATAATAAAAAATGACGTGGATGCCATTTCCCATGCAACCTGTGGAATGGCTATAGACCTTGATGCCAAGGCAATCGTTGCCTGCACACTTTCAGGCCGCACAGCCAGAATGGTTTCTCGTTTCCGTTCACCTGTTGACATAATCGGTCTTACCACAAATGAAAAAACCTGGAGATGGTTGTCGCTTTCATGGGCCGTTACACCCAAGATGTGTGATGTTTTCCCATCAACGGATGTACTTTTCTACAGTGCTAAGAAGGTGGCTATCGAGACCTTTGACTTAAAGAGCGGCGACAAGATCGTCATTACAGGTGGAGTTACAAACGGACAGTCCGGTAACACTAACCTGATAAAGATTGAAGATGTTTAATATAACAGATAAACAGAGGATCATCTGATGGACAGCCGACTGGCAGGGAAGATAAAAAGCTTTCCGGGAGAAATTGCAAAAATACAGAGTTCA
>JAEELH010000103.1 GCA_016288825.1 Lachnospiraceae bacterium
ACTGCCCTTCTCATGGGACTGGATATGACTCTGTCCGGATCCATGCACGCTTGACAATCTGCATTCTTTGATGCGTGCTTCTGTAGACAGTCACGTAGTGCACTTACTGATGCCAGTCCGTTTTCGGACAATTCTTCATCTGTACTTTTTCCTATATATCTTTTCTCTGCATTGCCGGATGTGGCGGCATGTCTTATGAGGTATATTGTTTTTTTTGCCATTGGTGTTTTCGATTATAATATGAGTGTTATTTTATTGATATTCTCCGTTACGCCAGGATATCTTTAAATGCAATTATATTAAACTTTGTGGATAGACATCAGTCCGTGCACAATACCCGTAGCGACCTTTGTTTTCCGTCGTCACTTATGCGGCGTACTTTGCCGCATTATGTGACGTGACGAGAAAAATATGAGCGAAAGCGCGTCGCCAAGGGTATTCGTGCCGGCTGATGTCGTTCCTGCAAAAGCCTAATCACTACATTAAGATACACGGATTTACGCTTTGAATTACAATGTGCTGTGAAATATCATTACAATTGCTAATATAACTGCAGCTATAATCTCCGATGTAGTTACAAAAAACCCTGCCGTATCACCGGTTGCGCCACCGAATTCTTTATATATCAAATGTCGGTAATACAGTGTGTATAGTCCAAAAGCAAGAACTAACGCAGCAGCATAGATCAAGCGCAAATACGCCATGACCGAAAGAGCAGCCACCAGCTGGATTATCAGGAATGCCACCGTCCCTGTCTGCTTATCCTTAGTCTCCTCATAAAGAAACCCGTTATTTCTTGCCTTTTTAAACCCGATAGATGCCAATCCGCAAATGCATCTGGAAACTACAAAGATCAAAGCAAATAACAGCACAATTCGGCGGTCACATTTTTCATTCAATAAGATAGCCGTAACACCCGCTCCATATATCAGGTACCACTTCAAAAGCGAGATGACCGCAAAGGCACCAATATGTGAGTCCTTCAGGATCTCAAGTTTCTTTTCCATGGTCCCATAGGAATTAAGGGCATCCTCAGTATCCATAAACCCATCCACATGAAATCCACCTGTAATCAGTAAGGGGATTGCAATGGTAAGCAGGATCCTGACAGCCACCGGCAAGTCCGAAAGCGGAGATATGGCATTAAGAACATAGATCAAGGCCCCTATCACAATTCCCACAAATGGGAAAAAAGCCAAACTGTGAGCCATATCATCTTCCTGCCACTTGAAACCTGGCATGGGAATCTTGCTATATAAAGAAAAAGAAACTGCAAACCACCTTAAAATCTTCAATCCATCTTCCCTTTCCCAAGCACCATTCACAAAAAGCTATGCCGACGACGCACCGAAGGATGGAGTTATACTCCGACCTTGATAACTTTATCCGAAAACGTACTTATCTTCTCATTTACTATACTAAGAAGCTGCACATAAAGCCGTGTTTCATCATCATAGCCCTCAGCTTCTTTTTCATATTCGTTTGTTACCATCACTATATTGCTTACCGCATCTGCAAGCACTTTTACATCCGATGCTATCTCCTCTGCCAGCTCTTTAATTCTAAAAAGCATCTCATCCGCAAAGAGATCCGCTTCTTTTGGAAGATCCATCTTCCTGTGGGGATTATCATACATTTCATTGCCCACAAGATTTGAAACACATTCCAAAAGTATGGTAGTATCCTGCGGCTCATCTATGCTTTCCAAAACCGTACAAATATCATATTCCATCTCTATGGTTTCAAAGCCTTTGCCCGCTCGCTGCGCCCTGTGTCTTTCTACTCTTTTTTTTCCGGCCTCATCACAGATCTTCATAGTGGCAAGGTATACTTTATGACCATCTTCTGTTCCGACCGCAAGTTCCTCCGCCAAAGCCGATTTTCCACTGTCAGAGGTTCCAATAACAAGGTATATCATTCTTCATACCTCTTATACCGATCTATCTTTGTCTCATTAAATGCGGTGCCATTACGGTAAAGTGATGCCGCCATATCCAGCATGGGAAAAAGAAGTACCGCCCCGGTTCCTTCTCCGAGAGCAAGATCCCCATGTATGACCGGATCCAGAGCCAGCTCATTTAGAACATACTCCATTCCCTTTTCCTTTCCAAAATGGGAAGCGATCATACACCGACCGGTCCCGGGCACTATTTTTTCTGCCATAAGTGCCGCTACACCCGTGATAAGCCCATCGATCACTACCGGCAATCCGCAAAGGGCTCCACCAATAAATACTCCTACCAGGGCTGCAATATCAAAACCGCCGAGGCAGCAAAGAGCTTGCAGCGCTTCTTCCTTAGTTGTTATTTCCTCGAAAGCTCTTTTCCCTCTATGGATACGCAGTCCCTCTTCTATAACACGGATCTTTTTTTCAAATCCCGCATCGGACAATCCTGATCCTCTCCCGGTAACATCTCGAGGCTCAAGTCCTTTTAATGCGCAAAGGAGAGCCGTAGCTGTTGTGGTATTTCCCACGCCCATCTCTCCGGTTGCAACAATCCCAAAACCCTCTTTATGGCACCTGCGAACTGCATCGTTGCCGATCTCCATGGCGGCCAAGCATTCATCTTCCGTCATGGCAGGCTTTTTTATAAAGTTCTCCGTACTTCTCCTGACTTTGGCATCGATTACTCCGAAAGGTGTACCATCGTGATCGATCCCTACATCATAGACAAAAACGTCTATATGGTAGTCCGATATCATACTTGAAACCGAACTCTTCCCCTCACCCATGAGTTTTGCCACATCATAGGTAACAGACCGGGGGGACTGGGATACGCCTTCCTCTGTCACTCCATTATCGGAGCACATTATGATCAAAGCCTTTTTCGAAATGTCAGGATAAATCTTTCCCTGAATAGCTGCTATCCGGCTGACGATATCCTCAAGTCGGCCAAGGCCGTCAATGGGCTTGGCTATTGCATCCCATCTTTCCTTTGACTGCGTAATGATATCCTCATCCGGCGCTTTTATATCTATAGAGAAAAGCTCATCCATCCTCATCTTATAGTCCCATCACTTTATAAATGTAGTCCATATCCATACTTTCCTTCAGGCCTGCTGCCAGCAGATCATACTGGCTGTCCTTAAAGTCATCATAGTCAAGAAGGCCATCTGTTGAAACTGTCTTTCCACGAGCCTTCGCTATACTACGGATAACCGCCTCTGCCACTTCCTTTTTATCAAAAAAACCATGGACATAAGTGCCGTAAACATTGCCTTTGCAATACCCAGTCTCTCCCGATGTAAACTCATGCAGTTTCTCCAGAGGCTCCGTCCTACCCATATGGATCTCATAGCCTGATACGTCCGCTCCCGCAAGATCGGAAAGCATACCGGTCGCACCCACT
>JAEELH010000104.1 GCA_016288825.1 Lachnospiraceae bacterium
CGCTCCGTGTAAGTATAGGGCGGAAAAGGTACAAAAGGTAATTATGGCAGCATTAGGCACAATAAGATCAAGTCTGATTTCGTACCCGCACGGATTCTCCACCAGGACGGGTGGTGTGAGCAATGGGATATTCTCTTCCCTTAATCTTGGCATGAACAGAGGGGATGATCCCGAAAAGGTCAAGGAAAACTACAGGCTTTTTTTAGATTCCTGCGAGATCGATGCACAGGAATTTGTTTGCGGAATGCAGGTGCACGGTAATCACGTGATGATAGTCGGCAGGGAGCAAGCCCGGAAACCATACGGTTACGAGGAGCTTTTTGAGGCTGATGGTTATGTTACCGCTGAGGCCGGTGTGCCTCTTGTTGTATTTACGGCGGACTGCATACCTCTTCTTATGGCCGATGAACAGGCCGGGGTTGTGGCAGCTGTTCACAGTGGATGGAGAAGTACGGTTTCGGACATAGAAAGAAAAGCAGTAGAGGCAATGGAGAGCCTGGGAGCTTCGCGTGACAGGATCTGTGCCTGCATCGGGCCGGCCATAGGCAGATGCTGTTTCGAGGTGGGTGAGGAAGTAATCGAGGGAGTCGAAAATCTTCTTGGACATAGTTTAGGTGAGCCTCATAATCAGGACCTCTATGAGAAGAAAGAAAACGGTAAATACATGCTGGATCTTAAGGGTGCTCTTGTGAGAAGCATGTTGAGGACCGGATTAAGTGAAGACCATATTGAAGTGATACAGGAATGCACCATGTGTAATCCTCAGAAGTACTGGTCACACAGACTGATCGGTGGGGAACGCGGCAGTCAGGCAGCAGTCATCATGAAAAACTGAGGATTAAAAATACACTTTCAGAGCCTTTGCATATCAATTATAATATAAGAGATAACGGATTTATCACGGCAAACTTGTTTGTACAACCATGACAAGCAAGTTTGGCGGAATAGAAACAGGGTTATATCAGATGAAGAACCTTAGATTAAAAATGACCATAATGATCATGCTTGTGGTCCTTGTCAGTACAGGTCTCCTTTCTCTCATCAGTTATGATCGGGCCAAGGAAACCATGGCTGACCACCTGGAGGAGAGCTACAGCGTTGCTGCGGACAAGTATGCCCAGGAGCTGACGGCATGGCTCAATTCTCAGGCATCCATCGTTGAGGCGATGACTGTTGAGGTCACGCTTAACGAGATGTACAAAAATGATTACGATACTTTTCATACATATCTGAAAAAAAGTCTTGATCGGTTGAATACCGGAGGATATATTTACGATATTTATTTCACTTACCCTGACAACGCCATGGTCTGCGGGTCCGATTTTATTCCGGACGGCTCGGTTGATTATACAAAGGAGAGAGACTGGTATCGCATCGCTGCACATACCGGTTTGCTCTTTTATTCCACACCCTACAAGGATACGGATTCGGGTTATTCAATAATCACGATCTCTAAGGCGGTTTACAAGAGTGGTGAATTACAGGGGATCCTGGGAGTGGACCTTTTTGTAGATACCCTTATCAATATTGTTGATCATGCAGATGTGGCAGCCAACGGTTATGCATTTCTGGTTGATCAGAATATGGGCATGATCGCTCATCCCAACAAGGCCTATGCTTTTGATGATAAGCCCAAAGGGATCATGGATATTCCGGATTCTCCTTATGCAGAGGTTGTTGACAATATCCTTTCAGACTCCCACGAGATAGTTTATCTCAAGGACTATGACGGGGTGACGAGGGGAGTTGTGGTTTCAAAAATGGATAATACCGGCTGGCATGTGGGGATCGCTACGGACCGTAATGAGCTGCTGCGCGGAGTCACCGGACTTATGCGGGGATTTTTGATCGCCGCTGTCGTAGCTGTCATAATCGGAGTCGGTATAGCCGCTTTTACGGCCAATATGCTCAACAAACTCAGTGAACAACTGAGAGAGCAGGAAAACATCGAGCGAGCTCGGATCACCAATATGAACATCACCCGTTCCCTGGCATCTACCATCGACGCCAAGGACCGCTATACCAGCGGCCATTCCCAGAGAGTTGCGGAGTACGCGGTGGAGATTGCCAAGAGGATGGGCAAATCCGAGGAGGAGCAGCAGGTGGTCTATTACGCCGGTATCCTTCATGACGTGGGCAAGATCAGAGTGCCGGAGGAAGTGATCAACAAGCCCGGTAAGCTTACCAACGACGAGTTTGATCAGATCAGGATCCATCCTGTCAGCGGATTCCATATCCTTCATGATATCCATGAGGATGAACGCGTTGGTTATGGTGCAAAGTACCACCATGAACGCTATGACGGGGCAGGATATCCCAATGGCCTTTCGGGAGAAAATATCCCGGAGGTGGCACGGATAATAGCTGTGGCGGACGCCTATGACGCCATGGCCAGTGACAGGAGCTACCGCAAGGCCCTTCCGCAGGATAGGGTTCGGGAGGAGATCGTCAAGGGCCGGGGCACTCAGTTCGATCCCAAGATCGCAGATATCATGCTTCAGATCATTGATGAAGATGAGGACTACAAGCTTAGGCAGACTGCAGGCGAGATCCAGACCATCCTGGCGGTTGATGAGGACGATATGAGTCTCATGATCCTGGAAAACATCCTTCGCAATATGAAGACGGTGGGATTTATCAGTACACATTCGGGAGCGGAGGCACTCCGTATGGTAGACAGTACGGACATCGCCCTTGTGATCCTTGGTACACAGATGACGGATATGGATGGTTTTACACTGTATCAGGAGATCCGCCAGCGAAAAGAGATACCTACGGTCCTTATGACAGAAGAAAAAAGTCTGGAAACCATTCAGCGGCTTCGAGAGCTTGGCATCGATGATTATCTGAGCAAGCCACTTTCCGACGCCATCACCAGAGAAACGATCCACAGTATCCTTCACAGGAACTATTCCATACAGTAAAAGGAGGTTTTATGAAAAACTGTATCATAGCTCAATCAGGCGGCCCCACGGTTGCCATCAATGCATCCCTTGCAGGTGTGATGGAAGCCAACAAGCGTGACAAATATTTTGATAATATTTACGGCTCGGTAAACGGGATCCTGGGGATCCTTGACGGAAAAGTGGTGAACCTGACAGATATAGAAAAAAGCACTCCGGGCTTTGTTGAAAAACTAAAGCTGACACCTGCCATGTATCTTGGATCCTGCAGGTTCAAACTGCCGGAACCTTCTGAAGAAGAGGGTATTTACGATAGGATCTTTGCTTACTTTGAGGAAAAAGAGATCGATACCTTTTTCTATATCGGCGGCAATGATTCCATGGATACCATCCTGCGGCTGTCCCAGCATGCCCGTCGCATAAGGAGCAGTGTAAAGTTCATCGGCATTCCCAAGACCATAGATAACGACCTTTGCGGCACCGACCACACACCGGGCTTTGGTTCTGCGGCAAAGTATATTGCCACATCCATCCTTGAGATGGCTCATGACACCATGATCTACCCGGTGAAGTCCGTAACCATAATCGAGATCATGGGGCGTGACGCAGGCTGGCTTACGGCGGCATCGGTCCTGGCGAGAAACGAGTACTCCCTGGCGCCTCATCTTATTTATCTTCCGGAGCGTCCCTTCAGCATTGAGGGATTTCTGGCAGATGTGGAGGCTCAGCTTGAGCAGCGAAACAACGTAATGGTGGCAGTTTCCGAGGGTATCCGGGACAAGGACGGCAATTACATCAGTGCCTCCGAGGCGGCAGCAGACGGATTCGGTCACAGCCAGCTCAGCGGCACCGGCAAGGTCCTTGAGCAGATCATCAGCGACAGGCTCAAGATCAAGGCCCGTTCGGTAGAGGTCAACATACTTCAGCGCTGCGCGGCTCATCTTTCTTCCCTTACGGATCTGGATGAATCAGCAGCTCAGGGAGCCAAGGCCCATGCCCTTGCCCAGGAGGGCCACAGCGGCATCATGGTTACCATTAAAAGAATCAGCGATAAGCCCTATACGATTGAAGCGGGATATGCTAAGATAGACAAGGTTGCAAATCAGGTCAAAAGCGTACCGGATAAGTGGATAAGTGCAGCAGGCAATGATGTGACAAAAGAGATGGTCGAGTATCTTAGTCCACTGATCCAGGGAGAGCCGGAGGTGGAGTACAAAGACGGCCTGCCCCAGTACCTGTTTAGGACCTACTACAGAAAAGCTTAGAAAGAGGTGTATCAATGGGAGATGTTTTGAGGATCGTGATTATTGTTGCTGTAGTTCTTGTAGTACTTTTCATTCTCATAATGATGCTTTCCGGCGGAATGAGACAGAAGGATTATTTTAACGAGAGCGGTTGGGAGAGAAAAAAGAGAAAACTGTTTTTTGGACTTCCCTGGGGATTCACCTTTTACTCAGAGACCAATGGTAGGCTTTATATAAAGAGCGGTTTTCTGTCCAAGCATGAGGACGAGATCCAGCTTTATCGTATCCGCGATATCGACCTTACAGAGGGTATTATGCAGAGGATCTTCGGTCTGGGAACCGTTTCACTTGTTACCTCAGACAAGACTGCCGGTAATATCAGGCTTACCAATATCAAGGACGCAAAAAAGATCAAGGATCGTCTGTCAGCAGATGTTGAG
>JAEELH010000006.1 GCA_016288825.1 Lachnospiraceae bacterium
CCCCTCTACTTCGTCACATACCGGCTTCATCTGGCAGTGATTGCAGTCAGTATCAAGACCATCCATGATATGAGTCAGGGCCTTGGTAATCTCGTCCGCCTTGGAAGCATTGGGTACCAGTGCCTCCGTAAGTTCCGGAAGATCCGCCAGGAAAATGATCCTCACGTGCTTGACTGCCTCGATCTCCCTGTACTTTTTGATATATGCCGCGCCAACGGATGCAAAACTGATCCCGGCTCCGATAGCATCCCTACTGATACGGACCTGCTCCTGATTGCTGCGTGACGAAACCCTCACCATATAGCCTTTGGGAAAAACGTGGTAGCGTACAAATTCCATCCCCCTGATGGCATTGTAAACCTCCTCGTCATCATCTCCCAGATCCTCTGTCTCCAGAATGACTATCCTTGCAAAGGCCACATCTTTTTTTATATCTTTAAGATCCGGTCCTGCAAGCCATATCTCGTCCTCCGTGACGGAGCCTCCTGTAGTGATCAGCGTGTAATTGACTGAAGGCTGTCCGCTCCCTCCAAGTTCATACGCACTGTCCCTCAACATGACCAACTCACTGACTCCGGGATCGGACCAGGGTTTTTGGTCCGAAGCCGGACTTATCGTCACCGGAAGCTTTTTGATCTCGGTCAGGGTGTGTTCTATCAGTTTGTCATAAAGCTTCATCTACTTTCTCCCGTCAGAAATTCAGATCTGTCTTTTTCCTGTCAAATATTTCATTGACACGCTTATAAGCCCACTCCATAAGTTTCTGATCCATGTTCAGAAAATAGATGATAAAAAGTCCGAAAACGGACACGAAAAGTATTTTAATGATCAGTTTTAAAAACTTTTTCATCTTCTGGCCTTTCCTTTCTGACGGGCATACTCAGCCGCGCCGAGAGCTCCCATGAGCTGCGGGTCCGTTTTCAGATTAACGACTTTAAGCTTGAGAACGTGCTCAATGGCCTTTTTAAGACCCTCATTTTTAGCGCAACCGCCAGTAAGTGTAATGGAGTCTGTAGCCCCTGCTTTTTTAGCCATAACAAAGCATCTCTTAGCAACCGCCATCTGGATACCCGCTGCGATCTCATCCATGGGCTTGCCCTCACCAACAAGGGTGATGACCTCAGACTCAGCAAAAACGGTACACTGAGCTGTGATGGGGATCACATCCTTGGCATTAAGAGAAAGTTTGGAAAACTCAGGCAGGCTCATCTCAAAGGATCTTGCCATAGCCTCATAAAATCTACCTGTTCCTGCCGCACACTTATCGTTCATGGCAAAGTTTTTAACCGTACCGTCAGTATCGATATCGATACCCTTGATATCCTGTCCCCCGATATCGATGATAGCCTTGACCGCCGGATCCGTCACATGAACTCCCATGGCATGACAGGATATCTCGGAGATATTTTCGTCAGCGAAAGGAACCTTGTTGCGGCCATAACCGGTACCGATAAGGTAGGCCAGATCCTTTGCGTCACTGAGACCTTCAACCTTATCACAGACTTCCTTCATGGCCATGCGTGCTGACTCCTCTGCCTTTATCTTTGATTTAATGGTTGTATCCGCAACTATCCTCCCCTCCTCGTCAAGGATAACTGCCTTGGTGTATGTAGAACCTACGTCACATCCGCCATAATATTTCATAACTCACCCTCCTAATTTTTACCACGACGCATCATCTTCAAAATCTACAAGACTGGGATCAAGCGGTTCCTCCCGCATGACAGTCCGCATGTATTCATTGACCTTGGCCCTCATATCACTTCTTGAAACTGTACGAGGATCCATCAGATCGTGTTCGATCCAGATCAGTCTCACGCCGTGTTCTCTGGCCTGATCATCAAACAAGCCATTTAAGGTGGACATGTTCTTGCAAGAAACATGCTGATACATGATGACGATATCCGGCTTCCAGATCTCAACCTGTCTCCAAAGTTCAGTAAGTACGTGATCGTACCCACCATTGGTATGACGTCTCATGACCATGCGCTCGTAAAGCCGAGCCATATCACGAAGGGCCTCTTCCTTGTCTTCTGTCTCAAGAGGCTTGGTGAAATTCAAACTCTCCATCTCAACAAGGACATTGATACCCCAGCAGTTAGCCAGCCAGTTGGAAAAGTTAGCGTAATAATGAGCCGGAACTGACCATACGATAGCACGATGACGCATCTTGCCGCGCCAGGGTTCCTCTCTGTTTTCGTAGGCCTTCATCATGAGCTTGTCCACCTTTTCAAAGGTCTTCATGATGCGCGGATCGATACCGCCGTCCATTTCGTAATTCCATTTTCTGAAAAGCTCATAACAGGGACCGATAAGCTGAGGATAAGGAGTCTGATTAACCTCCCACTTAGCCAGCTCGTACTCTGTCTCCTTATTGAATCTCTTCATGGCCTCAAAATAAGCATCCCAGCTCCACTTGGCTCCCGTCTGCTCCTCTATAAAACGAATGCAGCCTTTGATGTCCTTAACCGCTGCCTCCATTACCGACTCATCCTCGTATCTGACTGGGAATGTCAAATGGTAGGTAGGCAGATCCTTAAATCTCCTGGATGTATATGAGGATGCCATAACCGAACCGTCACAGGGCATGGAACTTGAGATAAAACATGCTCCCATATGAGGAAGTGCATCCACAACGCAAGCTCCGCACTCGGAAGTAGGTACAGGACATGTGTCCGAAGGCAGACCATAGGACTCAACCGCATCGATGTAAGGCATGCAGGCCAACTGGTCTATCTCCGAAAGCAGGAATACGGGCATGAGCTGATAGGGAATACCTACCAGATCAGGGAAACCGGCCATGATCTGAGCCATGGTCATCTCATCCAGGAGAACGATCTTTTTGGATAGTTCCTCTGAATTACCACCCTTTTCATCTGCCTTCATAAGGAACACCAGGTTCTCAGCCACATAGCGGAAAATAGCGTATATGAGCTCGTGATGCATCTTGAGAGCCTTGCTCCGGAGCCCCAGGGTATTTTTATCCATGAAACTGTGGCAGCAGAAGTATGAAATCATCCATCTGTAGTGAAGTGCCCCGTTGAGGGATGGTATCAGATCCTTGCTGAAGGTTGCCAGCAGCATCCCCCACATCCGACACCATTCATAAAAGTCAACACCGGTATCCTTGATACCTCTCCACTCACGTCTGACCGTAGCCATCTTACCTCTGCGGTAAAGTTTGCCCAGCTGCTTTTCTCCGTTCAAGAGAAAATCCTTCCACTGATCAACGTCCATACTTGCCGCAAGTGAAGCCTCGTATGACAATCGCTTGCCTGTAGCCTTGAAATTCTCAGCTATCTGGCCTGCTGTATGTTTCCAGTCATTTTCAAGGAGCATCCTGCCGACGATACCGCCGATCTCCTTGATATTTTCTGCCTGAAGCTTCAGGTTCATCTTGTCCTTCTTTTTGAAAAAGGACGGATCGGGATATTTCGCCATCAGACCTCACCTCCCCTCTGCTGGATCTTTTTGATCTCCAATGCCTCAACAAAGGCCTGGAATCTGGTCCTAAGCTGTCCCGAAGAACGGACACTGTAAGGCCTGTCTATAGAAAGAACCGGCCAGCCAAACTCCTCCTGCAGGATATGACTTGCAAGGGGTCTCTCAAAAGCCCAGAAATCGCAGAACTTCATCTGCTCAAATACTATTCCGTCTGCCCTGTAATCTCTGGCAAGACTATCTGCTGTTACACGCCTTTGGCTGATCTTTTCCTCGCTCATGTAGCGGGCACACTCAGAAGTACGCATATAATGCTCTACTATCTGTCTCAAGATATCTCCGTTTCTGTCGATCTTTATCTCTTCGCGGCCGGGTTTGCTGCCGTAGCAAAATCTGTCAGCTACAACAAAGGCTCCGGACTCCTCCAAAAGTCTGGTGAAATCCAGATCATCCACCTCTGAACCAACAACTGCCACTCTGGCACGATACCACTTTTTCTCATCGGGAACTCTGGATCTGATCTCTTCAACAGTCTCTCGAAGTTTGGGCAGGATGTACGATGTCGGACAACAGTACGAAACCAGACAAAGCACATGATACTCATATCCGGTGATAGGTGGATTATCCTGCTTGCGCATATCTCCGATCTCGGACATGATCCTGCACAGTTCATTATGCTCATCAACTGCAGCAAGTATTGCCTCATCCGACGTATCCACTCCGCACTTTTCATGCATCACATTCAAAAGACGAAGCCGCATCTGTGTCGTCATGGCATCTACGGTATAATCCTCAATCTTGTAAGGAATATCGCAATGGGTAACGAAAAAGTTTGGTTTTTCGTTGATCCCAAGGATCTCCATATGCTCATAGCAGCGGTTCATTGCCGAGCATGCATCCACTCCGGCTATGCCATCCAAAAAAGCATAGCCCCCCTCTATTCCTCTCTCCAAAAGAGAGCGGGCAAACTCGCATGTATAATTGGACATGTAATAAGTCGCAATATCCACGGAGGTACTCCTGGGTGCTCTCAGTCTGACCGAAAAACACTTGTCAACATTGAGAAGGACCTCCGGCATGTGATAACAGGTATAGCCTATAGCAAAATTGCCATCCTTTTGAGCCTGTCTGACGAGATCGTTGTCCGCACTTTGAAGCAGATCCTCGAACTCGATCATATACTTAAGATCTTTCAATAAAATCCCCCCTTACATAATCTCAGCGCTTTATCAGATAACTCCCAGATTCCCCAATACTTCCCGTGCTCCCTTAAGCACCTTACTCTCAGATGTCATATCCAGCACACTCGTCCCCTCAATATCATTGAGTGCCAGCGCCTCGTCAGGCTCAATGACTGCAAGAAGAGGTATGCCTCCGAGATCGGACTCTTTGACAAGATCCGGATGCATAACCCTATTAAGTACGACTCCGGACTTATCTGCCATCACAAGTTCATTGGATACCTTGTTGATAGTCTTGATGATCTCAATACCCTTGCGGCTCTGATCGGATACCAGCACCAGATGCGTTACCTTCTCCATAACACGACGGTTGATCTGCTCGATACCTGCCTCACCGTCTATAACGACATAGTCGAACTGGTCTGCCAAAAGACTGATTACCTGTCTGAGATATGTATTGATGGCGCAGTAGCATCCTGCCGCCTCCGGCCTGCCGATAGCCAGGAAAGCGAATCCCCGCTCCTCGGTTATGGCATCAAACAGATGATATTTTGCCTCTGCCAGGATGTCCTGAGTCTCGCTCATTCCATTCTCCACCTCGGCTGCAACTCTCTGGCGAACCTCATCCAAAGTCTCCCCCACACTGATCCCCAGAGCAACCGAAAGACCTACTGCCGGATCAGCATCTATAGCCAGTATCCTGCTATCAGGCTTTTCCTCTGTAAGTGTGCGGACAATTGCCGCAGACAATGATGTCTTGCCCACTCCCCCCTTGCCGGAAAGGGCTATAACTGTTGCTTTTTCGGACATTTTTCTCCTCCTTGAACTGTTTTAGTTACACTATTCTCATTCAAACATATTTGTGGAGTTTTTACAAGTTCTTTAGATGTAGTTTTCTTTTTTTGTAACATATGTTAAACTGACCTTATCTTTGAACAAAACAACAGGGGGGAGGGCATTTAAAATGAAGGATCTAAAGCATCTGATCTGGTTTGAGGACCTGCTTCAGGAAGCCAATAACGAACTGGTCCGCCGGGCAAAGGAAGAGGGGCACCGTGCTCTGGGCTACACCTGCTATTTCATGCCGGAGGTCCTTTTAGATCTGCCGGGGTGTTTTTCCGTGAGACTTCGCGCTCCGCGAAGCACTTCCCCCGATATGGCAACCTATTACATGTCCAATCGTACCTGTATGTACGGACGCTGTCTTTTGGAGCGTGCTCTTGAGGGCGGTTTTAATTTTCTCGACGCCCAGATGGCAACCGAGACCTGTACCGTTACCTGCCGTTTCCAGGAGCATCTTCAGATGATGGATGTTATTAACAATCCTGACTTTTTCTGCGAATTCACCGATGTTCCATTCAAGAAAAACGAAAACTCCATAGATCACTATGAGCGACAGCTTCAAAAGCACGTGCTTGATCCCCTTCGGGAGCGCTTCGGTATCGATACTTCCGATGAGGCCATCATAAAGGCAATCGATGAGCACAACAAATTGTGCCGCATCATTACCGAGATTGGTAACTACCGCAAGCAGGAAAGCCCTGTCCTTACGGGCTATGAGTTTTCACTTATCATGCTGGTATCTCTCACCTGTCCCAAGTATCTGATCATTCCCAAACTGGAAGAGGTACTTGAGGATCTCCGTACCCGAGAAGCGGACGAACGCAATCCTTTCCGGGTTCGTGTTGTTCTGGCAGGATCTGAAAATGACGATCCCGACTTTGTCAAACTCATCGAGGATTGCGGCGCCCTTGTAGTAGCCGACAGACACTGCTACGGCTCTCTCCCCGGTCGTGAAGAGATCATCATAAGAGACGGTGAGACTCCCCTTCGAGCCATTGCCAGACATTATCTTATCAACAACATGTGTGCACGCTTTATGGAACAGCACATCATGCGTGAAAGAAAGCAATACATTGCAGATCTCGCCCGTGATTATCATGCGGACGGCATCATCATCGAACAGATGAAATTCTGTGAGTACTGGAGTTATGAGCGCACCATTGACACTTTGATCTTTCCTCGAGATTACGGTATACCGGTATGCTCCATCGAAAAAGAATACGTTAACAACGCCACCGGTCAGCTCCGTACACGTTTTCAGGCTTTTGTCGAAAGCATCGAACTTAAGAGACTTAACAGGGAGGAGGCGCAGTCATGAAAAAACCGTCAATAAAAAAATTTCTTGATCAGTTTTACGCCGTTTCCCTGGGCGAGCGTGTGGTAGATGATATCAAAAGCGGCGAGGCCAAAAACCGTCGTGAAAGAAGACACGAAAAAATAAAAGAAAAGCAAAAGACTCTGGATCCCAAAAAGGTCCTTCATGATTTCTGGTACGGCAAAGAACACGAGGAACGGCGCCTGGGTGATCTTTATATCGGCAATACCGGCCTCTACAAGCATCGCGAGTGGCGAGGCGTACCCGATACCATGTACTACTTCAATATGATCTGGCTTTACAACTACGCTCACATGGTGATGGACATCCTTGGTAGTGACGAGCCCCTCAAATTCTTCACCGGTATCTGGCGTTATCGCTGGATCGGTCAGACCTATCTTTCCGTAATGCACTGGTTCGACCGTGGTCTCGAGGGACTTCGGGGTCCCGCTCTTCGCGCCAGCGCCTGGCATTATCGCGGTATGGTAAGCGAGACCATCCGCCAGTTCATGCGCATGTTTGCGGCAGATACCAAGCTTCATGCCGGTGAAAAAAATGACCTCTGGTATAAGACCATCGCCCATGATGAAACCGTCAGCGGCAATATCTTTTATCCTTGGCGAGACGTTATGGATGATGTGCCTCTCCAGATGATACCCTACTTTGTTACCTGCCACGTTAACAACAAGACGGTACTCAATTATATCGACGCCATGCAGTCCATAGGCCTTCCGGGAGATCCCTGCCCCATGTGTCAGGCAGAATCAGGCATCTTTGTTTTGGATGATTACCCGGACTACAGCCCTGTCATGGTCACCTCCAATGAGGCCTGCGACGGGTCCGTTGCTACATCTATTATTACAGACTGGTTCTTAAACCGTCCTCTTTATGCCATGCCTCAGCCCATGCGCTTTGATGATCCACTGACACATAAGCACTGTATGTCGGAGATCGAGGGCTGCTGGAAGTTTATTGAGGAACAGACCGGTATACCTTTTGATTTTGAGCAGTACAAAAAATACGCCGACAGTTTCAATGAGCTGACAGAATTCGAGCACGAAAAGTGGGACGTAGCTGCCAACACACCCTACTATCCCATCAACAGCGTAGCTCAGGCTCTTTACCGCATTTACTATTCCCAGGACGGTGATCGTCCCATCTGGCATCAGGTTGACGCCCATGTAAAAAAGATCATGGACAAGTGTGTAGAGAAAAAACTGGTCACCTTCCCCAAGACCAGACACCGCGCCATCGCCTGGAGCTGCGCACCACTCTATTACTCACATTGGTGCACCTGGGCATACAACTGCTGGGGTATCAATACCATCATCAATATGGACTCCCTCATGTTTGACCAGTATCTTAGAACCGATACTTATGAGCACGCCCTGGACGATCTTGCAAGGTACAATGAGCTTGCACCCATGCGCTCCATGGCAGTAGGTGGTCATGAGCATATCTTCCAGCTATGGAAATATATGGAGCAGTTCAACTGTGATATGGTCATCATGTACGACCAGTTGCAATGCAAGGGCATGCAGGGTATCAAGGGAATGTTTGAGGATGAATTCCGCAAGCGAGGCATCCACGCCATCTGGGTTCCTCATGCACTTCCGGACAAGCGTACCGTATCCAGAAAAGAGATCCGATCTATAATCAACGACTACATGGTGACCGTTATGAGGGAGGAGCCTCTGGATCCTACACTGGTTGATTTTGATGACGACGAGAGTTGGTAAGTCCGAAAGGAGACTTATATCATGAAGATACTTTTTAAGATCCTTAAACTGTTGGGGATCAGTTATGTTATACTTTTCATAGTCTTTTTCTTTGATCTGGATGGCAAGTTCCTGTACTACATCTGGGAACCCCGTATAGTTGCCCGATACGACCGCATGAAACGAAGGGACAACACAACCACCCCTTACACTGCTGAAGTATCATAGAATTAGGAGAGTTATGTCATCACAAAGCAGCACCTTTTCCTGGGATCATTTCAGAGACCGCCTTTTTAATATGGTCAGTGTTGGCGTGATCAATGACAGGATCAATCAAAGCTATGACGTCATAAGTACATTGGCACTGCTTCTAAACCTGACCGTCAGCATTGCCAATACCTATGACAAGGCTCATGCCGCCTACGGAAATATCTTTAGTATCATAGAGTCTGTAACTGTGGCATTTTTCGCGGTAGACTATATACTTCGGCTTATAACCGCAGGCAAATTATATCCCGAGCTTTCCGAAGGTAAGGCTGTGTTCAAATACATACGCTCCTTTTCAGGTATCATAGATCTTCTGTCGTTTTTGCCCTACTATCTTCCCTTTTTCTTCCCGGGAGGAGTTGTGGCCTTCAGGATGATCAGAGTCGTTCGTATCATGCGGCTCTTCCGGATCAATGCTTACTACGATTCACTCAATGTTATTACTGAGGTCCTCACTGCAAAAAAGATGCAGCTCCTGTCCTCTGTATTTATCATCTTGGTACTTATGCTGGCTTCATCCCTTTGCATGTATTCCGTTGAGCATGAGGTACAGCCGGAGGTTTTCTCCAACGCCTTTTCCGGCATATGGTGGTCTGCATCTACCCTGCTCACTGTAGGTTACGGTGATATCTACCCTGTGACGACTTTGGGCAAGACCCTCGGAATATTCATCTCATTTCTGGGGGTTGGCATGGTTGCCATCCCTACCGGTATTATTTCCGCCGGATTCGTGGAGCAGTATTCCAGGCTCAAGCGTTTCGGCGACTATGCAATTGAGGAGGATATCCATTTCATCGAGCTCAAGATTGAAGAAAATGACAGATGGGCCGATACCTGTATCCGTCACCTTGGACTTCCCAAGGGCGCTCTTATAGCTTGTGTCCTCCGCGGCAAAGAGACTCTCGTTCCCCGGGGAGATACGGTCCTTCGCGCAGGCGACACCTTAGTCATAGGTGCGGAGCCTCATAAGTCAAGTACACCCGTTCACTTCAAGGAGATCCTTCTTGGCCATGATCATGATTGGAACGGATGCGCCATCAGGGATCTGGATATCTCCCGCAGAAGTATTATCGTCATGGTAAAAAGAAAAGACCGGACCATGATACCACGGTCCGATCTCGTACTTAACGAAGGAGATACGGTTTATCTTTACTCCGCATCCGCATCAGAAAATTCTGTAAAGGAAGCACTTTTCTGATATCTACATATTATCTACAGCCTCCGCGATGGTCCTGACTCCTATGAGTTTAAGACCCTTCGGGGGCTTTTCTATGCTTCGGAGTGAGGACTCCGGAAGCATCACCGACTCAAATCCCAGCTTAGCCGCCTCGCTAACACGGGCCGATGCCTGACTGACACTTCTTACCTCTCCGGACAGGCCCACCTCACCGAAGCAAAGCATCTTTTCGTCTATAGGCCTCTCCCTGAAGCTGGAAACCAATGCCAGAACCAGTCCCAGATCAATGGCAGGTTCATTCATCCTAATACCGCCCGCAATATTGACATAGGCATCATGATCTCCCAGTCGCAAACCCAGCCGCTTTTCAATAACGGCTATAAGTAGATTCACCCTGTTGGCATCACAGCCGGTGGCTGTTCGCCTGGGCATATTAAAAGCACTGTGGGACACCAGCGCCTGTATCTCGATAAGAAGAGGTCTGGTACCCTCAATGGAGCAGGCCACCACCGATCCGCTGGCACCCTCGGGCTTGCCGTCCAACATATACTCTGAAGGATTAGCCACCTCTCTAAGTCCGGACTCGGACATCTCAAAAACGCCTATCTCATTGGTGGAACCGAAACGGTTTTTAACTCCCCTAAGGATACGATAGGAAGCATGCCTCTCACCCTCAAAGTAAAGCACGGTATCAACCATGTGCTCAAGCACTCTCGGTCCTGCAACAACACCCTCCTTGGTTACGTGCCCCACTACAAATATGGTGATATTTTTATCCTTGGCCAGTCTCATAAGTCTCGCTGTGCTTTCCCTGACCTGGGATACGCTTCCTGCCGCTGAGGCTACATCATCACTTATCATAGTCTGTATGGAGTCTATTACTGCCACCCTGGGCTTTGCTTTATCTATTACCGCCTCGATTATATCGAGGTTGGTCTCCGCCAGAAGTGTTAGAGAGTCTGAAAAATCTCCGATTCGG
>JAEELH010000105.1 GCA_016288825.1 Lachnospiraceae bacterium
AAACCTATAAGTGTAATATTGCAAAAGGTAAGTGGGCTGCAAAATATCCAGGTGTACCATTGAGTAATCATCTGGGAAAAAAATTTGATATAGAAATTACGCAGGTCAATCTTCCTCAGGATAGTTTGACGGTAGAACTCATTTGAGGATAATGTTTTTATTCTAATACGGTTGCTGTTATTTATGTTAATAAGAAAGAAATTAGATATATGAAGTTACAGTTCACACCCTAGCTTGACGACCTAGCATAACGATAAAATAACGCATACTTAATTGCCTTTAAAC
The DNA here is from genome assembly GCA_016288825.1 of Lachnospiraceae bacterium. Classification (GTDB taxonomy): domain Bacteria; phylum Bacillota; class Clostridia; order Lachnospirales; family Lachnospiraceae; genus Weimeria. Next base: position 286 of record JAEELH010000105.1, read on the forward strand.
CCAGAAAAAATCTGACTTTTTCTGGGTTTTATGCTTGCATTTTTCCTCGTTATGGTATATAATATAATCGTAACGATATGGTGCCAGAAAGGGGTAAAAAATGGGCATAATCAAACAATACGACAAACGAACCGGGATCACCTATGTTTACGAATCAAAGGCCTACTGGGATAAGGAAAAACAGATGAGCCGCGCCAAAAGAACGCTCATAGGCAAGCTGGATCCGGAAACCGGGGAAGTGATCCCTACTGATGGTAGACAACGTAAAGCTAAGAGTCCTTCCGAAAAAGAGCCGGATTACAAAAAGCTGTATGAAAAGCTTCTGAAGAAATATGAAGCTCAGAAAGTTCTTATAGACTCACTAAAGGCAGAAATAAAGCAGCTCAAGGAAAAGTAATCCATGTTCGATTCTCAGTATGAAATTATCGCAACTTTACAGTATCGCAATAAGAGCCTTCATGCGCAGCTTGAGGCTTTTAAAAGTGGCGAAAAGTATAAGCAGATGGAGGAGGATTATAAAAGTCTCCTTCATACTGAGGAAAGCCGTATCCATGAGCTAGAAGTGGAACTCTCGAAGGCTCATGCCCAAACGGTAGATGTTCGAAATAAGTGGTATGAGGTTGTGTGCGACATCGAAAAGGCGCACAAAAAGGAACTTGCCGCCAAAGATGCCCGAATAAGGGAACTGGAAAAGCGGATCAGCCTTGTTGAAAAACAGCGGGATGACGCTTTAGATAATGCAACGGCCGCAAGACGGGAAATGTACGAGGCAAAGACAGCTCTTGAGGAAGAGCAAGGCAAGAACCTAAAACTTACCGCACAGCTGCATCGAGATTTCGAGAACTCATCTAAGCCTTCATCGCAGTCTCCCAATCACAAAAAGATCTCAAACAGTAGAGAAAAGACCGGTAAAAAACCCGGAGGCCAGCCGGGCCATAAGGGCCACGGTCGAAAAAGACAGGAGCCTTCGGGAGAAACCATCATGCTGCCGCCGCCTAAAGAAGTGGCCGAAGATCCTGATTTTAAGAAGACAGGAAAGACCATACGTAAACAGATGGTAAATATCAGCGTTTCCCTGTCTGTCACGGAATATATGGCTGAAGTCTACTATAATTCCAAGACGGGTGAAAGATGTCACGCCAAGTTTCCTGACGGATACGTAAATGAAGTAAACTATGGCGGAAGCGTGAAGGCGCTGGCATTTATCCTCAACAATGAATGCTGTGTCTCCATAGACAAGACCATAAAACTCATTTCCGACATGACGGGCGGAAAACTAACTCTTTCAAAGGGCATGGTAAATGGGCTTTCAAAAGAATTCGCTTTGAAAACCGAAAAGGAAAAGAAAGAGAGCTTTTCGTCTCTCATGACCAGGCCTGTCGTCCATGCTGATAACACCAATGCGAGGAGCAATGGTAACAGCCGTTTTGTATTTGTTGTTGCTGCACCTGACGGAATTGCCCAGTATTACTTCCGGGAAAACAAAGGTCACGCCGGAATAAAGGGTACCCCGGTGGAACTAAATCAAGCGGCAATAATCGTACATGATCATGACACCACCTTCTATAACTACGGTAGCGGACACCAGGAATGTATTGCTCATATCCTACGATACTGCAAGGACAGCATGCAGAATGAGCCTGACCGCAAGTGGAATAAGAAGATGCATAAGCTCCTGCAGGAGATGATCCATTACAGAAATGGAATAAACGAAGCTGAAGGGTTTGATGAAAAAGTTGTAAAAGACTTTGAATCCAGATATGACAGCATCCTGGAAGAAGCCCAAAGCGAATATGAATACATTCCACCAAGTAAGTATTATAGAGATGGCTATAACCTGTACAAGCGAATGGCAAAGTACAGGGACGATCATCTGCTATTTTTACACGATATAAGAGTTCCGCATAACAATAATCTTGCGGAGCGGCTTTTGCGTGCGTATAAACGCAAACAGCACCAAGTCATAAGTTTCCGATCAGATGAGAGTATTGATTACCTTTGCCAAAGCATGAGCACGCTACTATCAATCAGACAAGACCCAGAATCCCTGGTATATGATAGTGTATCGAAGATCTTCGACAGACAAAAGGCCGGTAGATTGACTTGATGGAACAAGTCTAATCTACCGGCTCTCTTATATCAAGCTAGGGTGTGAACTGTAACTGTGGCTTTGAAATATAGTGACGCTGATTGATTTTGGCCGTTTCGGAGGTTATAATTGAAACAATAATGTTTTGTACCGTTTTTCTTGTGTTCGGTACTATCCGGATCAGGAACGGCGTATGTTGGATGCAGGATTTTTGGAGGACTACCTCCGACTTGTGGAGCAGTTTAGCAGGTAAAGGAAGACAATATGAAAGCAGTACTGGTAGTAGACGAAAATCTTAATAGTTTCGCTCCGGCACTGGAAGCAGCGGCTTGCGGTACCGGTGACATCTGCTTTGGCGCTGTGGATGACACTACGGATACAGCCTGCGGTGTCATGTCCACAGAGGTGATCCCGGGCAGGATCATTGCCATCAGTTACATCTATGTTCATCCTGATTATCGCAGACGCGGTGCGGGACGGGCCATGGTAGACCTGCTCATGGAATTTGCTTCGGCCAACGGGATCCCGTCACTTCAATGCAGACGGGAGGTTACAGGAGAACCCGATGACGTAACGGAGTTTTTCGGGGCCCTGGGATTTAAAGGAGATGAGTCTGACCACCCTCTCCTATATTCCCTCCGCGTGGGAGATCTGAGAAAGACCCGTGCGGCGGGATTTAAGGGCAGAGTCGAAGCGGTCAGCGCACTTACGTATCGTGCATGGACTCAGTGCGAGGAGATGCTTGATATGCCTTTTCCCTGGCGGAGTGCGGTAGATGAGGAACTCAGTTTTATAGCCTCCGATGCGGATCTGACGCCCAGAGGTATCCTTTTTACGTGCCGTGAAAAGGGTGGCGTCAGGATCCTTAATTTCGGAGTTACAGGGGAGCAGCCGCAGCTGACGGCGGAGGCGCTTTTTGAGCATGCTATTGCAGCTGCAAGATCCGCTCTTCCGGCAGAGGCGCCTGTTTTTGCAGAGATAAGTGATGAAAGCGAGGCCCATGACCTTTTCAGATTGTCCGGGGACCGCGCGCAGCCTGAGGGGCAGGTTGTAAATATGAAGCTTGAGATGGCATCATGATAAAGGGGAGGACTCAAATATGTCTGAACAAATGCCTGAGCAGAAAAAAGAAATAGAACTTAAAAAGCCTATAGAGATCGGAGCGCATCGCGCAGTTCATAAGGAACTGGATAAGTCCGAAACCGGACTGGCCCAGGGTGTGCCTGTTGCTGTCACAACTCAGGTTTCCGGTACCGGCGGCACCATGACAGATTTGAGGCGTGATGACGCAAGAGAAGAGATAGCCAGGGACGTGGCTGCCTTTGTTGAGCAGAAGGGCAAGGAGATTACCGCAAAGCCCGCTAATACCGCCTGGGTTCAGGGAGTGATTACCGATGAGATGCACAGGCAAAGGCAGAAAACAACTACTGTTGAGTCTCAGGTAGAGATTCATGACACGGTACAAAAACAGGTTGAGGAGGTTACGCTCACGCCTCTTCAGGAGATGCAGCGTATACATGAGACCATGCACAATATCAAGGACCGTGCCTTTGTGCCTGTCAATCGACCGGCGGAGCGTACCGGTAAGTGGGGCAAGTTCAAAAACCGCCTCAAGGTTGGTGCGAGATGGATCATGTCAGCAACGATCGGATTGGGCGGAGCGGTTTACGGTTATTTTTCTGATTCGAAAAAGCGGGATGAAGTTGAAAAGGAAAAGCTTCCGAAAGCCCAGAGTAAAAGACAGCATGAATATGTTCCCGGCCGCGGAATGGAAAAGTTCCTTGAGGAGGATGGTACCAAAGAGGTATACTCCGATGTTCGCCGCGGCCCCCTGGTCTGGGAAAAGCTTACTGCCGGAGACCCGGAGGAACCGCCGGAGATAGCGATCCTTGTTGAGCAGAGTCAGAGGGGAAGCTCTGCCGCTCTTGATTCAGAGGAATTGGGCCATACCATGATAGGTCTGACCTACAGCAGATACAATCCGTCTACCAGGCGCAAGGAGCGCTATCAGATCCGTATGGGCTTTTATCCCGGCGGAGGTATGGTAAATCAGACGGGAACCATTGCCATGGCAGGCGGTGCTATAATGACAGGCTCCCTCCAGAATGATGCGGGACACCACTATGATATAGCCCGTCGCTATCAGGTTACCAATGAGCAGATCAACAAAGTCCTTAGAGCAGCAGAGACCTATGCTGATGGCGGATACGGATATTACCAGCGCAACTGCACAACCTTTGCTATTGATATGGCCAAGGAGGCAGGACTCGAAATAGGAAAGCTGGAGAAAGACGAGATGAGGTTCGTTAACGGAACCTGGATGAAGCAGGAGTTCGGTCAGAGTCTTGCGGCATATTCCTATTATGGCGGAGCGTCTATTGTTGCCGGAAAGATGGATAAAGATGATCTGTCATACATGAACTATGGCCAGAAAATGGCAACAAAGGAGGATCTGGATCGTTATTACGAAACTGCCATGCATGAAAATATAGTTCGTGAGGGTTATTCTCCCGGAGCCCTGGGAGAAGTTCTGCGTTCTTCAGATGAGGGGGAGATAGATGCCTTCTACCTGGAGCACAGGGGCAAAACACAGATGTCCATTTCGGATGCTGTTAATGATACCGGAGAAAAACTATGGGATGAGATCAGTAAATATATCCCTGCAGATAAGATGACGGAAGAGGACAGGTCTTTCAAAAAGCTTGTCGCCCAGCGTGTGAGATTTGATAACAAATTCCAGATGAGTACGGATGAACTCAGAGAACTTCACAAGACCATGTCTCTTAGGATAAAGGCTGTTTCCGAGTATTATCGTAATCGCCTTGGAAGTGATTCCAGGCTTAGCGTGGCTGTTCTGGATTACATGGGTATCTGCGAGGCATACCTGACATACGTCAATACCGCGTATATTGCCAAGTCTGCGGAGGAGACACCGGGCGATGCAGCACCGCTGACCGGGAAATTTATACAGGGAGCATTTACATTAAGCTTTACCGATGAAAACGGTGTGGAACAAAAAGCCGGTGTTTCTCCGGCTATGTACGAAGGATTCCTTATGGCGAAGGTCCCTCCGGCGGAGATCGTCCGTATCTATAATGACAGAGACAGGATCCAGCGCATTAATGAGGATGATCGTAGCTACGACGAGGACAGAAGGCTTAACGAATGTCTGCGTTTGATAGAACTGGCAGAAGATTTCGCCAGCGCCAACCGCTATCTTTTGTGGAAACAAAACTATACGGCCGAGGATCTTAAGTACGCCTTTTTTGATCTTAAAGAAAAGGAGAGGGATTTTGGTGAAGACGCGGCAGCGTACGGTGATCTTCTGAACGAGTACACACCCTCCAGGATATACAGGGCGAGCATCTATGAAAAGATCTTTGACGGTCTGCAAAAGGAAGATACGTGCCTGACGGGAATAACCGACCTTGACAAGGATGCAATGGATGAATATCTGACAAGAAAAGCGGAAGCATCACAAGACCGAATGTTCCAGATCATCGATTGCTATTTGGAAAAATATAAAGGTGATTTTTATGAGGATATTTGTGCCCAGATCATAGATGATTTTACTGACGACTATATCAGGCCTATGTACAAGGGAACGGATGTCCCTGAAGATGTCCAGAATAATGTCATCTTACATCTCAAAGGCCTTTGCTCATTTGGAGGTTGGATGGAGGCTGCAGTAGAAGGACGTTATTTAGAAAGCCTGGATAAAGGAAAAGCAAAGTAACCGGGTACAAGTGCGAACATAGGAGAAAACTATGGATCAAATAGAATATAGGACAATTACAAAAGAGGATCTGGATATTTATAAAAACCTGATCCTTCCGGATATTTATGATGAGTTACGCTATTCCGAGAGTATGGAATCGGACTATCTTTGCCTTGCAGCATGCACAGAGCTCAAGCCGGTTTCGGTCATCATAGTCGATCTTGAGGATAACGGAGACCTCAATATGCTCAGCATCTGGACCGATCAGGAGTATCGTCGACAGGGCATAGCCTCAGCCCTTCTTCAAAAGATGACCTACGTGGCATATAAGCTCTACGATTGGGAGGACCTGCAGTACGGTGATGATATCATCCTCAAGACTATGTATTGCCTGGAGGGTGTGTTCCGCGAGCCTTTTGAGAAGTGGCTTGAGAAAAACGCTTTTACCGATTTTACTATCATGAAGCAGGCGGATGATACCCGTCCCGATATCTGCGGTGCCACCGCCGAGATACATTTCTACAGGATGTGAGTCACTTGATTTTTACCACCGAAGTAAGTATAATCGGAATAACTATATGTAGTATCTATCCGGGGGGAATTGATGAAATTGCTACAAAAGATACGATCGGTCCTTGACAAGGAATCGAAGTATCCGGAGGAAAACACGGGACTTTTGTCTCTGCTTAGATATGTTCTTGTGATATGGATGGCTTACTATGCTGTAGTAGCCATCTATATTCTGGCTCTTGGTTATTGGAAGTATGCACTGATCCTGGGTGTTACCGGTTTCTTGTTTGCATACTATACCAGACTCTCTTATGCCATCAGGTTAAAGTGGGTACTGCTGTTCACGATCATTACCACAGTTGCCGTTTCCGGATACCTCACTTCTATTTTCGGGTGGCGAAGTTCATTTCAGTATTCCATATACGTTGCATTCCTGGTGCTTTGGTACGATCCCATGACATCAGTCCGGATCAAGTTTATTTTCAGTACCCTTATGGCTTTTGCCGTTGGGGCGGTTTCTTTTTTGACCCCCTTCGGACACACGGTAATGGACACCACAACTCCGGGATACGTTGTGCTGATCTACAGCAATATGGCGATCTTTTTCGTCTGCATTTCCTTAGTTGCTTTCTTCTTTTGTACTAAATATGTTGAGACCGAGAGCAAACTAATGGAGTACAACCGCAAGCTCAAGCTCATGTCAGAGACGGATCCCCTTACCAAGCTGATGAACCGGAGGTTCGCCGAGGAGGAGATCGCGCGGATCGAGGAGGAGTGCAGGGCACAGGGATACATTTTCTGCATTGCCATCGGCGATATTGATTTCTTTAAAAAGGTTAATGATACCTACGGCCATGAGACAGGTGATGTTGTCTTGAAAAGGATGGCCGCTATGTTCAAGGAGCATATCAAGGGTCACGGATTCGTAGCCAGATGGGGTGGTGAGGAGTTCCTTTTCGTACTCACCAGGATGAATGGCGACGAGGCTTTGATCTATCTTGACGAACTTCGGCGCAAGGTTAAGAAGACCGAATTTAAGCATGAGGAAGTTGACTTTAAAGTCACCATGACTTTTGGCGTTGAGGAGTACAGTCCCAGACACGGCACTGAAAAGGTGATCGAGTCCGCCGACAAGAAGCTTTATATCGGAAAGCAAAGCGGCCGCGATCGGGTAGTTTTCTAAGCGCTTCCGGGGGGCCAACAACCTTGTTATCCCCGGCGTTAGCAAGGGATCTTAACAGAAAGGACAATAAATGAAACACATCATACGACAGATCCGGGGCTATTGGAGCTCCACCATCGCCACGCCTCTCTACATGCTTTTGGAGGTGGCAATGGAGATGGTGATCCCGCTTCTGATGGCATCAATTATCGACGACGGAGTTAATGCCGGCGACATGCGCCATATTCTCGTTACGGGAGTGTTGATGGTCGTATGTGCCGGTATAGGTCTCTTTGGAGGTATTATGGGCGGCAAGTACGGAGCCATAGCTTCGGCAGGTCTGGCCAAAAACCTCCGCAGTACCATGTTTGCCAGGATCCAGACCTATTCATTTGCAAACATCGATCGTTTTTCATCATCATCACTGATCACCAGACTTACCACGGATGTTACCAATGTCCAGAACGCCTTCCAGATGATCCTTCGTATGGGTATGAGAGCGCCGGCATCCCTGATAGTTGCCATGATCATGGCATTTCGCATCAGCTCTAGGCTGTCTGTGATATATTTGGGTGCAGTTGCTTTTCTGGCAGTTTTTATTGCTATTGCGATGCCTATTACCGGCAGACGTTTTTCGCTGGTGTTCAAAAAGTATGATGCGCTCAATGCCAGTGTTCAGGAAAACATCTCAGCCATCCGCGTGGTCAAGGCCTATGTCCGCGGCGATCACGAAAAAGAAAAGTTCATGCACGCTACAGAGGATATTTATCACTCTTTTGTCAATGTTGAAAAGCTTATTGTTATGATGATGCCGCTTATGCAGGCTACGGTTTATACCTGTATCCTTCTTATCAGCTGGAACGGAGCCAAGTTTGTCGTTGGCGGTGAGCTGCTTACCGGAGAGCTCATGAGCCTTTTGACATATTGTATGAATATCCTTATGAGCCTTATGATGCTGGCCATGGTCTTTGTTATGATCATGATGTCCACGGCTTCGGTCAAGAGAATTTCAGAGGTGATGGAGGAGGAGCCGGATATTACGAACCCTGCAGAGCCTGTTATTGAGATTCCGGACGGTTCCATAGATTTCTCGGATGTTAAGTTCAGATATGACAAAGATGCCGATGACTACGTTTTAAAGGATGTTGATTTACATATCAACTCGGGCGAGACTATTGGTATCCTTGGAGGTACCGGTTCTGCAAAGACCTCTCTGGTCAATCTGGTTTCCCGCTTGTATGATGTGGACGAGGGAAGCGTAATGGTTGGAGGCAGAGATGTGCGTGAGTATGATGTCCGGGCGCTGCGAGATGCAGTATCTGTTGTTCTCCAGAAAAATGTCCTTTTCTCCGGCACTATCTATGACAATCTGCGCTGGGGCAACAAAAACGCTTCTGACGAGGAGTGCCACAGAGCTGCAAAGCTGGCGTGTGCAGATGAGTTTATCGAGCGTCTGCCGGATGGTTATAATACCATGATCGAACAGGGCGGAACCAATGTTTCCGGTGGACAGCGCCAGAGACTTTGTATTGCCAGAGCACTTATGAAGCATCCAAAAGTCCTTATCCTGGATGATTCCACCAGTGCTGTGGATACAGGTACAGACGCCAGGATCCGCAAGGCTTTCCGTGAGGAGATCCCCGGTACGACAAAGCTGATCATTGCGCAGCGTATCAGTTCAGTGCAGGATGCGGATCGTATAGTGGTTATGGATGACGGTCAGATCGTGGATGTGGGAACGCATGATGAGCTTCTGACCAGATGTGATATTTACAAGGATGTTTATGACTCCCAGACCGGAGGAGGCGGTGATTTTGATGAGTCCGCCGATGATGAGGATGGCAGCACTGTGTTAACACAGCCTGCACAGGGAGGCTCCGGCGTATCTGATGGAAAGGAGGTGGAGTGATGCCCAGACCCAAACCACATGCACCAATTACAGCTGAGCAGCGCAAGGCTTCCATGGGAGTCCTTGGCCGCCTGATGAAGGATCTCTTTGCAGCCTACGGTGTCCGCATTGCCATAGTTTTGGTTCTGATCGTGATCAGCGTTTTGGCCAACGTACAGGGGACTCTTTTCATGCAGACCCTGATCGACAGTTATATCGTGCCATTGGTAGAGGCCGGACGCGGTATGGATAGTGATTTTGGACCGCTTTTGGGAGCTATCACCAGAGTAGCGGGATTTTATGCCATCGGTGTGGCAGCTGCCCTCATTCAGAATCTGATCATGATCTACGTGAGCCAGGGCATGCTTCGCAAGATGCGAGACAGGATGTTTGTACATATGGAAGATCTGCCGATTTCCTATTTTGATACTCATCAGCACGGGGATATCATGAGTATGTACACCAATGATATCGATACCCTGCGCCAGATGATCAGCCAGAGCATTCCCCAGCTTTTTAATTCCGCGATCACTATTGTATCGGTACTGATCAGTATGATCATACTCAGCATACCGCTTACCATCGTGACACTTGCAATGGTTGGCGTGATGCTCATTACCACAGGCAAACTTGCAGGACTTTCCGGCAAGTACTTTTCAAAGCAGCAGTCAGCTCTCGGCGCCTTAAACGGCAATATCGAGGAGATGATGAACGGCCAAAAGGTAGTCAAGGTTTTCAATCATGAGGACGAGGCTATGGAGCGCTTTTCGCAGCTCAATGATGAGCTTTTTGAATCAGGAAGCAAGGCCAATACCTATGCCAACGTGCTGATGCCTGCCATAGCCCAGATCGGAAACATCAGTTACGTTATCGTGACGGTTATCGGCGGAGCCATGGCGCTGTCAGGCTTTGCGGGTCTTACACTGGGCAAGCTGGCCAGTTTTTTGACCTTCAACAAGAGCTTTAATATGCCTATCAACCAGATTTCCCAGCAGTTCAATTTCATTGTTATGGCTATGGCGGGTGCCGGCCGTATTTATGACCTGTTGGATCAGCAGCCTGAGGCGGATGACGGCTATGTTATGCTGGTCAATGCCAAGGAGGTTGACGGCGAGCTCACGGAGTGCCCGGAGCACACGGGAGTTTGGGCGTGGAA
>JAEELH010000106.1 GCA_016288825.1 Lachnospiraceae bacterium
ACCAGCAAGGAGCAGGTCATCCTCAACACCTGGTACGGCGGTGAGATGAAGAAGGGTATGTTCTCCATGATGAACTACTATCTTCCCCTCAAGGGCATGGCTTCCATGCACTGCTCCGCAAATACCGATATGGACGGCAAGAACACAGCCATCTTCTTCGGACTTTCCGGAACAGGAAAGACTACTCTTTCCACAGATCCCAAGCGTCGCCTGATCGGTGATGACGAGCACGGCTGGGATGACAACGGCGTATTCAACTTCGAGGGAGGCTGCTACGCAAAGGTTATCGGCCTTGACAAGGAGTCCGAGCCCGATATCTACAATGCCATCCGTCGTGACGCTCTTCTTGAGAACGTTACAGTTGACGGTGCCGGCAAGATCGACTTTGAGGACAAGAGCGTTACAGAGAACACCCGCGTTTCTTATCCTATCAGCCACATCAACAACATCGCTTCTGAGGTTAACGGTGTTTCTTCAGGCCCCGACGCTCAGAACGTTATCTTCCTTTCAGCAGATGCCTTCGGAGTACTTCCTCCGGTATCTATCCTGACACCTGAGCAGACACAGTACTACTTCCTGTCAGGATTTACAGCAAAGCTTGCAGGTACAGAGCGCGGTATCACAGAGCCCACTCCTACCTTCTCAGCTTGCTTCGGACAGGCTTTCCTTGAGCTTCATCCTACCAAGTACGGCGAGGAGCTTGTAAAGAAGATGCAGAAGTCCGGTGCCAAGGCTTATCTTGTTAACACAGGATGGAACGGCACAGGCAAGCGTATCTCCATCAAGGATACACGTGGTATCATCGATGCTATCCTTAACGGCGATGTAGGCAAGGCTCCCACCAAGAAGATCCCTGTATTTGACTTTGAGGTTCCTACAGAGCTTCCCGGTGTTGATCCTGCCATCCTTGATCCTCGCGATACTTACGCTGATGCTTCCGAGTGGGATGCAAAGGCTAAGGATCTTGCAGAGAGATTCATCAAGAACTTCAAGAAGTATGAAGGCAATGATGCCGGCAAGGCACTTGTTGCTGCTGGTCCTCAGCTTTAATCCATACTTATCCTCGGGTATTTCAACCGCTCCGGTAATTCCGGAGCGGTTTTTTTGACACTGTAAGTATTGTTGTGATAAAATAGCCGTTGATGTTTAACATAAGAAAGGAGTCATTACTCATGCCCAATCGCTTTTCAAGGATTACTCCTGAGATCGAAGAGTATGTCAAACTGACAGAAACCGCATCTTTTATTGATCCCGAACTATATACCGAATATGATGTTAAACGCGGTCTTCGCGATATCAACGGTAAGGGTGTGCTCGTAGGTATCACCAATATCTCCGAGATCAATTCCAAACGAATGATAAACGGCGTGGAAACTCCCATCGAGGGCGAGCTTTTCTACCGCGGTTACAATATCACAGACGTAGTACGCAACCAGAAGCATGAGAGTCACTTCGGATTTGAAGAGATCACTTATCTTCTTCTTTTCGGAAAACTTCCCACGTCGGATGAACTTACGGATTTTCACCATATTCTCGCAGGCTACCGTACCCTTCCCCGTAATTTTGTAAGGGATGTTATATTAAAAAAGCCTTCTGCAGACATGATGAATTCCCTTGCACGAAGCGTACTGACCCTTTATTCTTATGATCCGGAGCCGGACAACACTGATGAGGCTAACGTACTCAGACAGTGCCTTCAGCTTATTGCTATGTTCCCTATCCTGTCCGTTTACGGATATCAGGCTCACAGGTACTATGGCCATAACGAATCACTTATCATCCATCGTCCCCGCAAGGATTACTCCACTGCGGAAAACATTTTACATTGTCTGAGATCGGACTCAAAGTTTTCGCCTCTTGAGGCTAAGCTTCTTGACGTTGCCCTGATCTTACATGCAGAGCACGGTGGAGGTAACAACTCTACTTTCACCACCCATCTTGTATCCTCTTCGGGTACGGATACATACTCAGCCATCGCAGCTGCTCTCGGCTCCCTCAAGGGTCCTAAGCACGGCGGTGCCAATATAAAAGTTGTCAAGATGTTCGACGACATGAAGCGCAACGTTTCCGACTGGACAGACGAGGAAGAAGTATCCCGATATCTCAAGGCACTGCTTCATAAGGAGGCCTTTGACAAAGCCGGTCTTATATACGGAATCGGACATGCTGTATACTCTCTTTCAGATCCGAGAGCCCTTGTTTTCAAAAAATTCGTTGGTGAATTGGCACAGGAAAAGGGTATGGAAAAAGAGTTTGAACTTTACTCTCTTGTTGAGAGGCTTGCGCCGGAGATCATCTCACGTGAGCGCAAGATCTACAAGGGAGTAAGTCCCAATGTGGACTTCTTCTCCGGCTTCGTTTATCAGATGCTGGACCTTCCCCTTGAATTATACACTCCCATCTTTGCTATTGCCCGTATTTCGGGATGGAGTGCACATCGCATGGAAGAGATTTGCCAGCGCAACCGGATCATGCGTCCTGCGTATATGTCAACCGCTGAACATCACGATTATATTCCTATCGAAAATCGTTGATTAATTTTACCTATTAGTGTAAGATATAGTGTAAGTGTTTCTGTTAATCAAACCCATAGAAACAAGGAGTTAGTAAACATGAGTGCAAATCTGACTATTCTGGTAGGCGATGACTCTATCCTTGCACGTAAACAACTCAAGGATGTTATCACAAAATTCACTACCGACCCTACTTTTATTGACGCTTCAAATGGTCAGGAAGCAATTGACAAATACAAGGAAAGCCATCCTGATCTGGTATTCCTCGATATCGTGATGCCTATCAAGGACGGTATCTCAGCGGTAGGCGAGATCATCGGAGCAGATCCGACAGCCAAGATCGTCATCGTATCTTCAGTGGGTACCCAGGAGCAGCTCAAGCGTGCCATTGAAGCAGGTGCCAAGGACTTTATACAGAAGCCCATCCGTGAGGATCAGGTACAAAATGTTTTGAACTCACAGATAGGTGATAGATCATAGGGGGAGTAGTCTTATGTATGCACAGTTTTTCGGAAGCTACCTGCTCAACAAAGATGCTGTGTCACCTGAGCAGTTGACAACAGCAATTGCCCGTTTGTCCGATACCCACATCAAGCTTGGTACACTTGCCATGCACAAGGGTTATATGACTGCTTCAGAGGTTGACGAAGTTTGCTTCCTGCAGACACGAGAGGACAAGCGTTTCGGAGAGATCGCTCTCGAGCGCAACTATCTTTTTGAGGATCAGTTAGAGGACCTTCTTAAGTCACAGAATCCCGATTATCTTCTTTTGGGACAGACACTGGTTGACATGGGTGCACTGTCCAATACCGAGCTTGAGTCTCTCATGGTCGGCTATCAGGATGAAAACGAGCTTGAGGAGTCCCCTGAGGAAGAAGCCAACATCGAGGAGACATCTGCACTTATCGAGAGATTCTTCGAAAACTCAGGCAAGCCCCTTTCCGAGCATTCACTCATGTACATGAATCTGGTATTCAACAACCTGGTTCGTTTCATCGGAGAGGATTTCACTCCACTTGCTCCCGTACCCTGCAATGAGTACAGCACCACCTACTGTGTGACTCAGGCCATCTCCGGTCCTGTTACACTTACATCAGGTGTTGATATGGAGCCCGATGTAGCTATCTCATTTGCATCACGCTACGCTAAGATGGAGTTTGATGAGTTCGACGAGTACGTAAGTGCTTCTCTTGAGGATTTCCTTAATCTTCACAACGGACTCTTCTCCGTTAATATGTCCAATATCTATTCCGAAGAGGTTTCACTTGATCCCCCCAAGCATGAGGAGGATCCTACACTCCAGTTGACAGACAGTTCCTTTGTACTGCCTATCATCTATCCCTTCGGAACCGTTTATCTGCTTCTTATCATGTAGGTAAAACATATAATAAAGGCTGTGAAAAGTCTTACATGACTTTTTCACAGCCCTTTTTTTATCCCATGGATCAATGCTTTTTCAGATATTCCAGATACTTCCCCGGTAGTTTGATCTCCGTATACACTCTGGCGTATTCCTTGGGTGTATACTCTACAACATAATTCTGAATAAAATTCTTATCAATACCGGCATCCACAGCCGCATCCACAGCCTTGTTATAGGCCACTGCTGCCCTGGCGTCCGAGTCAAACCTGCCTATCAAAAACGCCCCGTTGATGATGATCCTGGCCTCATATCTCGTAATATCCCTTATACTCACTGCGCTCACACCGTGATACTTGTTGATAACAATGATATTGGAATATCTGTAATCAAGGTTGTCACCGTTGGCAAAGGAATAGTCCTTTCCGGCTACCGCAAAGTTTTTGATACCGTATCTTGCAAGGATCCCGTACTGCATTCCGTAATCATTAACATAGAGATGCCCGTCATGACAAAGTATCCGATGAGATGAATAATAAAAGAGGTCATCATTATCGAACTTGAGCTCTCCTACCCCCTTAAGAAAATAGGAAAAAAAGCGGCCCCGCAGGTAGATCGGTGTCCCAATATACATGTTGTTATCCCGGTGGTTTAATATGGTGATAACCTTGTCCTGATGAAGAAAAGTAACATGATCCTTCCAGTTTAGAAGTCCGATATCGGAATCATTGTATAGTCTCTCTGCCTCCCGATAAGCCTCTGCCGCATGAGTCGGATCATCGAAGCTTCCAAGGCTGACATGCTTGCCCCCGCGAGAAATACTGACTCTGTAATATATGCTGCCGTCTTTTCTGGCAGTTTTATATACGCCCTTGTTTTTCATAGGATTTATTATAACATATATTTGTTTAATTTGTGGGACATGGGACGGTCAAACTGTAACAATCTATATACTTTAATACTTGAGCGTACCACTTTACTATGCTATCATTCTAAAAGCCAAAAATATAAATTATAGAATCGAGGTAATCCATGAGCGAGCTTATGTACATCAGCACAAGAGATAAGTCAATCCAAAAGACTGCTTCCCAGGCTATCCTTCAGGGGCTTTCACCTGACGGCGGACTCTTCGTTCCTCAGGCTCTTCCCCGCATGGACAAAAGCATTTCCGAGCTTTCAAAACTTTCCTATCAGGATCTAGCATACGAAGTTATGAAATTGTTCCTCACAGACTTTACCGAGGATGAACTTCGCGGATGCATAAGCGCAGCCTATGGCAGCGGCTTTGATTCTTCCAAGATAGCTCCCCTGCACAAGGCAGGCAGCGCATATTATCTTGAGCTTTTCCACGGCAAGACAATTGCCTTCAAGGATATGGCTCTTTCTATCCTGCCCCATCTTATGACCACTTCTGCCAAAAAGAACGGCCTTACAGATGAGATCGTTATCCTTACCGCTACCTCAGGCGATACAGGAAAGGCTGCCCTTTCAGGTTTTGCAGGAGTTCCCGGTACGAGGATCATCGTTTTCTATCCCAAGGACGGTGTTTCCGATATCCAGAAGCTTCAGATGGTTACACAGGAGGGTGATAACACTCTGGTAGTCGGCATCGACGGCAACTTTGATCAAGCTCAGACCGGAGTTAAAATGATGTTCTCCGATGATAGTCTGAAGTCAGACCTTAAAAAGTCCGGTTTCGTATTCTCATCCGCCAACTCCATCAACATCGGTCGTCTGGTACCCCAGATCGTTTATTACTTCTGGTCATACTGCCAGCTTCTTTCCGGCGGCAAGATTTCAGATGGCGACAGCATCAATGTAACAGTACCTACCGGCAACTTTGGTAACATCCTGGCAGCCTTTTACGCAAAGCAGATGGGCCTTCCCATTGCCAAGCTTATCTGCGCTTCCAACGAAAACAAAGTTCTTTATGATTTCTTCACCACAGGAGACTACGATAAGAACAGAGAGTTTACTCTTACAAGTTCTCCCTCAATGGATATCCTTATCTCAAGCAACCTTGAGCGACTTATCTACTTTATAGCAGGTGAGGACGATGCCGCAAACCGCGGTTTGATGGAGTCACTTTCCACCAAGGGTATCTACAGCATTACTCCTTCCATGAAGGAAAAGCTTGTAGATTTTTACGGCAATTTTGCTACAGAGGCAGAGACCAAGGAAGAGATCCGACGCGTATTCGAGGATTCCGGATACATCATTGATCCTCATACTGCAGTTGCGTCAAGCGTATACGAGAAGTACAAAAAAGAGACCGGCGATGAGACGATCACCGTGATCGCATCAACAGCCAGCCCCTATAAGTTTACAAGAACAGTTATGCAGGCTATCGGAAGGGATGATGCATCCAAGTCCGATATCGAACTTACTGACGATCTCAAGATCGCATCAGGCGTTTCCGTACCCGCTGCTATCGAAGAGATCAAAAGTGCTCCCGTCCGCCACACTACTCTTTGCAGCGTAGACGGTATGGAACAGGTGGTAAGGGATTTTCTTGCTTAACGGATATCCTTGACCACTTCACCGGCTATGACCAGACCGGCAACCGACGGAACAAAAGCAACACTGCCCGGAAGCGAACCAGCTTCCGGGTTTTTCTTTGGTTCTTCCTCAGAATAAACCACCTTGAGACTATCTATCCCACGCTTCTTTAGTTCCCGCCTCATTACTCTGGCCAGCGGACATACTTTTGTATCATAGATGTCTGCCACCCGAAAAGCTGTTGGATCCAGCTTGTTACCGGCACCCATGGCGCTTATGACAGGAGTCCCGGCCTCCTTTGCGCAGCGTATTATCTCCAGCTTTGCTGTGACTGTATCCACTGCATCAACTACATAATCATACTTTGAAAAATCAAACTCCTTAGCATTATCCGGCAGAAAAAAAGTGTTATACGCCGTGATCGTTGCATCCGGAGAGATGTCCAAAAGCCTTTCCTTCATAACCTCAACCTTATATCTTCCGATAACTGAGGTTGTTGCTATGATCTGCCTGTTGATATTGGTAATATCAACCGTGTCATGATCCACGATATCAAGGCTTCCCACCCCACTTCTTATCAGGGCCTCACATACATATCCGCCTACGCCTCCTACGCCGAATACAGCTACACGTGATGCCCACAGGCGGTCCATTTTTTCCTGTCCCATAATAAGACAGGTCCTGTCAAATCTGCCTGCCAAATCCTGCACTCCTATTTGATAAACAATAATCCAAAGGTTCCCGGCCCGCAGTTAGCAGTGACTGCTGAAGAGGCCTTTTGGAAGTAAATCTCCTCAAAGGATGCATGCTTTTCTATCTCTGCACGTATATTACGCAGTTCATCTATAGAAAGACCTGCATAGGTTATAAAAAGCCTTCTTTTGTCTATCCCCGCCGTAATACGCAATGTATCACGAATGTATCTTGTAGCCGCAGCGTCCCTGGAACCGAAGTATATCCTGCCAACTCCCATTTTCCCCTTTTTGAGAGCCAGAACAGGCCTGAACAAAAGAGCCTGGGCTATATTGTTGACTGTACCGTTAAGTCTGCCTGCCTGAGCCAGATAATTGGTATCTGACACAATAAATCCTGTATTGATATGACTGCGCAGTGCCTTTATATTCTTTATCATATCATCCGGCTGCATACCCTCAGTCTTCATGCGATGTGCTTCCATTACCAGAAGCCCCATGCCACTGCTAAGGTGCATACTGTCAATTACCGTAACATTTTCAAAGGATCTTGATGCCTCCAGCGCGTTGGCATAACCCCAGCCTACCCGTGATGACATCGCTATATGGATGATCCTGTTAGCCCTCGTGAGGCTCTCCGCAAAGAACAACTCATACTCAGATACAGAAGGCTCTACGGATCTGGCATCATATCTGCCGTCTTCCATGTATGAAAGCAGACCTCTGCTCTCCGCCTCCACACTGTCAAGAAAGTCTCCGTCTGCAGTTTTAACATGATAGGGTATGAGCGCTACATCCGTTGTCCTGATAAAGCTCCTGGGAAGATCACTGACTGTTTCTGTAGTGATCATCACCGGAGCTCGAAGTTTTCTCTTAACAACGTCCACACCCTCAGATATTTCAGCAGCGATACCCTCATCGGACGTAATCTGGACAAGGTGGCTTGGCAGCTTTTTAGAGACCTCTGCCTCCAGTATCTCTCCGCTGACAGGCTTGACAAGATAACCGTCAAATCCCTCTCTTACATAAAGTGCCTGTTCCTCACTTCCCGCATTGGCGGTAAGTACTATGATCCTTGTGTCCTTGCAAAGACCGCCGGTCTGATGCCTGATCTCGTGCATACACCTGATGCCGTCCATACCGGGCATAAGGTGATCCATAAGGATGAGATCATAGCCTACTTCCAGTGTCTTTTCCAGGGCCTCTTCTCCGCTGTCAGCTGTATCAATGGCAATCTCCGTGTCGCGAAGAAGCTTGCTCACAACCAAAAGATTGGCACTGTTATCATCTACCACAAGGATCCGGGCGCCCGGTGCCTTAAAGGAAACCCTGTAATGTCTTCTGACACTGTGGGAATGTCTTGCCTCAAGATTCAGGTCACCTACTCCCTGCTCATCCTCTATTTCCTGCGGAATGGATACAACAAAGGTTGAACCCCGGGTATAGACCGAATTTACAGTGATGGTGCCTCCCATCATATCCACGAATTCCTTGACGATGGAAAGGCCCAGGCCCGTTCCCTCTATGTAGCGGTTTTCACTCTCATCAACACGCTTAAATGCATTAAAAAGATAGGGTATACTCTCCTTTTTGATGCCCATTCCGGTATCAGACACGCTGTATGTCACAAGAACCTGGCGATCACTTTTTTTCTCATATTGAACATTGAGTGTGATGGATCCCTCGGAAGTATACTTAACAGCATTGGTAAGAAGGTTTATAAGGATCTGCTTTATCCTCACCTCGTCACCATACAACTGAGCCGGAAGCATTGGATCGATATTGATATGAAAATCCAGTTTTTTCTCCCTGGTACGTATCCATATCATACCCACGATCTCGGAAAACATATCTCCTGTGGCATAGGGTACCGGCGTAAGCTCCATCTTTCCCGACTCCAACTTGGACTTATCAAGGATGTCATTGATAAGATGAAGGAGCATCTTGCTGGCTGACTGGATATTCCTTGAGTTTTCTGCTACTTCATCGGAAATATCCTCTCGCATCGTCATCTCGTTAAGACCGATTATCGTATTGATAGGCGTCCTGATCTCATGACTCATACTGGAGAAAAACTGATTCTGTGACTTGGAAAGAGCCTCAACCTCCCTTGCCCTATCATCCGCACGGTTCATGATAAATGATGTCATCCTGTACTGAGCATGGAACGTAAGGATCGACGCCACCGCATAGGTGATAAATGCAGGAAAAAAATACCCCAACACCAGCAACACAACGGTAGCTATGGCGAAGACCCCCGCAAGTACGAACATTGTAACGACCCGCCTTCTTTCTGAAGGATCTATACTTTCATCTTTTAAAAAATTTATAATCCTGCTAATCATCAGTCTCCCCCTCAGGACTAAACTCTAGTATTTCATCAGACTCCCCCTCAGGACCAAACTCAAGAATATCAGCGTCCTCCTCTTCATCTTTACCATCTGAAAGCAGGGTCCGTATTGCATCACAGATACGTCCGTAATCGGACTCAAATCCTTCATGATCTTTTTTGATCATGGTTCCATCTCCGGCCTTTCCCGCAGCCTCCAAAGCCTTGGCCCAATCTGAAAGTTCCATGGCTCCGATCATCCTTGCAGTACTCTTTACCGCATGAACGTAAATTGCATAATCCGCCCAGTTCTCGCCTTCAAACGCCTGCCTTCTTGCCTCCGATCTGGCATCATGGCTTTTGGCAAATTCTATAAGCATGGAATCATAGAAATCGGCATCATCCCTGCAGTACCTGAGTCCTGTTTTTATATCTATGCCTGCTTTTATAAGTGCATCATACTTTTCATCATCAGCCGGTCTGTTGTCAGTCTCAACTTGATCTGTAGCTGCCTTCTTTTCTCCGTAGACAACCGCTGACTTCGGAAGAACATGCTTCAGGACTCTCTCAAACTCACTAATCTCAATGGGCTTGGGAATGAATCCGTCAAAGCCCTCTCTCAGGAACATTTCCTTGGCCGCACTTACTGCATTGGCCGTAAGTGCTACTATAGCCGGCTCATTTCCGCTTTCCTTTTTGACGGAGCGAAGTCTCTTCATTGCCTCGATACCATCCATTCCGGGCATCATATGGTCCATGAAGATGATGTCGTAATCATTGTTTTCAAACATACGGATGCACTCCTCTCCGGATTCAGCACCGGAGACCACCATACCGTATCCCTCAAGGATATCCTTGGCTACAAAGATATTCATGGGCTCATCATCCACAACAAGAGCACGGATCCCGGGGCAAGACATGGTGCCATTTTGTACCGTTTCCTCGTTGTGCTCTTTAACCTTGAATCCAACAACCGCGAAGGGTGACAGTGGCTTTTTCAAAAGATGTAACGGACTGTCTTTCGGAAGTTTGAAACTGTTGTGTGCAAAAAGGATGACATTGGTTTCCGCCGCATAGGATACCATCCGGTCATAGAAATCCCTATACTCCGATTCTCCGATAATAAGATGTGATATCTTGTATATACTGCTCAGTTTTTCAAGCTGCTCCATACTGTCCACCCAGTGGAAGGGAATATGAAGACTTTCGGAAAGATGGCGTACCAAAAAGCCGTAGTTTTCCCTGACAACCGGATGGGGGATCTTCATAAACCTGATAAAGCCCACAATACACAGAGTGTCTGAATTCGGAATCGTAACACAAGGTTCCGGATCCGCAATGCGCTGTGGCAGACTTACCAATACTCTGGTTCCTTCTCCCGCGTATGATTCTATGGACAGAAAACCTCCCATTGCTTTAACAAATCCCTGAACAATAGAAAGTCCCAGGCCCAGTCCTCCTGCCTTTCTGGTACGTCCGGAATCACTCTGATAGAAACGCTCAAATACCCTATCGATCTCATCCTCGGACATTCCGATACCTGTATCAGAAACCTCAATCTGAAGGTTGACGCCATATTGTCTGTTTTCGGACTTGATCCTGACGTACACTCCGCCTTCGGAAGTAAACTTGATACTGTTGGTGACCAAATGACATATTATCTTTTTTATCTTGACTGTATCACCGATAAGCGCTGACGGAACCTGAGTATCAACGTCAAAGATCACCTCAAGATCGTCAGTTATTATAGGATTAAGCTGGGTTATTACATCATTGATCACCGAGGACATCATATATGTCTCATTATTTACTGCGAGCTTGCCCATATCGATCTCTGTATGATCAAGGATATCGCTGATCTGGGAAGAAACTCTGTGTCCCGCATCAAGGATCCTTTCAAGGTTTTCCTTTTGACGCTGATTCTCAGCCTCTTTGATCATGACTGATGACAGACCTACAACTGCATTCATGGGCGTCCTGATCTCGTGGGAAATATTGACCATGAAATCGTCCATTCTCATGGATGCATCTTTGAGCTCCGCTATCTCCTCATCGGTATGATGAAGTGTGGCATGCCACTTTTTAATGATATTACGGCAGATCCACCAGCACATTCCCACAATAAAAAAGTGCAGCATGGAGCGGCTTACAAGAAGATCTGTCCACTTTGTACCATTATGGTACATAGCGATAAGATCATATATGTAAGCCATATAATATGTTACAAGGCACAGTGTAATAAGCCCCCTTTCATCCGTTGCGGAATAAAGGAGCATGACTGCAACTATAACAACTGCTATATCATAGGTACTGGTAAGATGAATACCGTAAAAGAAAAATGTGACCATCATGAAGATGGCGTAGACCCAAACTCTGACCCTTTCAGTAAAAGCCTGCCTGAGATGAATTACCCAGGCAGTGATATTACTAACGAAAATAAGGGGCAAAGCCCACATTTCCCATCCCATGAGAAGTGATTCCGAAATGAGAATAACCGAAAAGATGGTATAACTGATAAGCACCATAAGGTGCGCTGTTTCAAAAAGCTTATTTTTTTCTATGAGCTTGTCCATTATGATCCCTCATCTAGCATAGGGAAACGCTGATCAAAGCGTTTCCTTAGACATGGCAAGTATCCCGCCACCATCCTCCTGGAGATCGTAATTGATATCATCATCGATCATCTGGAGCATTATGTCCGCAAATTCCGGATCAAACTGACTTCCCCTGCCCTTTTCTATTTCCCCTCTTACTACATCCTGATCCATGGCCCTTCTGTAACTACGGTGACTGGTCATGGCGTCATATGCATCTGCAACTGCGATTATCCTGGCCTCCTCCGGAATATCCGCCCCCTTAAGGCCGTCGGGATAACCGCTGCCGTCATATCTTTCGTGGTGCCATCTGGCTCCCGTAACAAGTTCAGGCATCTCCTTGATATTCTTAAGGATCCTGGCGCCCATTACAGGATGATTTTTAATTATCTCAAACTCATCTTCATCAAGCCTGCCCGGCTTGTTGATGACCGCGTCCGGAACTCCGATCTTACCAACATCATGCAAAAGTCCCATCATATAGATATCATTTTGCTTTTTGTGAGTATATCCGTAACGCCTTGCGATCTCTTTAGAATAATCTGCCACCCGGCCGGAGTGACCGTTGGTATAGGTATCCTTGGCATCAATGGCATCTGCCAGAGTCTGTACCACATGAAGGGATAAGCGTTCATTTTCAATGGTCTTGCGCTCAACCTCCTTTTCAAGGTCCATCTGCAACCTGAAAAGTTCTATGGTATGTCTTACTCTGAGTGCCAGTACCTCGGGAACAAAAGGCTTTTTGATAAAGTCCATAGCCCCCAGCCGAAGTCCTGTAGTCTCCGACTCCTCGTTCTCATCTGCGGTAAGGAAAATGACCGGCGTCTCGACTATCTGCTTGTCATCTCCCATCTGCTGCATGCGTTCCTGAGCACGAAGCTTTTTCAAGGTTTCAAAGCCGTCCATCTCCGGCATCATAATATCAAGGAGGATAAGATCAGGCTTGTTATCCTGCATAAATGTGAGAAGCGAACTTCCGGACTTTAGCGCCGAAACACGCATATTATTTTTCGCAAGGATGTGACCGGCCATCTTTAGGTTGGTAACATCATCATCTACAACTACTATCCAATAAGCCATAACTCCTCCTAAAACCACTGTATAGCTTCTATGAGCTCTCCTCTTTTTGCACCGGGTGCGAGTCTGACCACCATCTTTCCGGTCTTACCAAGCACTATAGGCACAATGATATGCTTATCCGGTCCGTATTTTTCCCTGAGCATGATGAATGCATTTCCAAGCATGGCTGAAAGAGCCATCTTGTCACACACATAGGCACACTCGATAACCAGATTGTTTTTCTGCTCTGAAAAAAGAAGTGCTCCCACAGGCTTACCGTCTTTTAAGCATATCAAACTTTCATCCTGAAGATAATCATCCCAGATAGGATACATTCCTACCGGAACCGGTCTTGCATCATCCTGGATCATGTAGTCAATGGTGTCCAGCACCCGTCCCTGCGCCTCGGTTAACGAAACACAAGACATGCTCTTTGCAGCCTTTTCTAGGAATGCCCCCTCAGCGACCTGTCCTAATGTCAGATCGTACACGTTGTTGAAGGTCTGTCTGTTTTCAAATCCGGTTTTCTTAAGGACTCTGCGGAGCCGCTCAATGTCTTTTATCTCATCAAGATGCATCTCCCAGAAGATTCCCTTTTGCTCTCCTCTGCGTTCTTTTTCAACGCGGATCAAATAACGCAAAAGATCCGACTTATGATCCTCATCCATATCATCATCAAAGAAATGGAACCAGACTATCTCGATCCATCCGGCAAAAGCATAGGAAATATAAAGGGCTTCATCTGAACCTGCATTAGCCAGAACGCCGACATAGAATTTTCCGGCATCGATCTGGACCCTATAAGTATCCGAGATCAGATCCCCATATTGACCAATTTCTCCCTTTTCAACTTTTCTGTTAGAGAAAGCTGCAAATACGCTATCGTCAGGTTCGCTCTTTTTCTCATCAACGGGAGTCTGAGTCAGATTGATAAAGCGCTCTCTCTTGGCATAAAACTCCTCTTCTGCCTTGCGCCTTTTTTCTTTATCTTTGTATACCTTGCCTTCTTCATCTACGCCGCAGGCACTGAAAAATGAGGCTATGATCTCACGGAGAAGGTTGCTTTCTTCATCATCCCTGTCCTTCATGCCGTCTGAAACCAACATCATGCGGGCAATAGCCTTGGCCATGCCGTTGAGACCGGAAGACAAAGGCGGTGCGTCAATGAATTCGGTGCCTGTAAGCTTCGGTGGCTCCTTACCCTGATTTTTACGGTAAATGCTTTTTACTTCTTCTGCCATATCTGGGCCAAAGTATCCGTCTTCTGTGGTGTACTTTGCAGATGCCGAAAGCATATAGCGTCTCTTTTTTCCCCAGAATATATCGTTGATCTCTCTGGATGTAAGTTGGTCTTCACTCATGTCATTCACCCTAGTTTGTAGTAAACAATGCCCAAATTAGGATGATTATAACATATTTGTTTCCAGGATGCTAATATTCCTTTCGCGTTTCCTTTGGAGCGATGGCAAGCAGTGGCGACAACGACACTTTTGCATTTCCGCGTATTGAGAAAAGCAACGACTCGGAAACGCGAAGCGTTTTTCGATGGAGCGATATCAAGCAGTGGCGACAACGACACTTTTGCATTTCCGCGTATTGAGAGAGGCAACGACTCGGAAACGCGAAGCGTTTCCTTTGGAGCGATGGCAAGCAGAGGCGACAACGGGATTCAAAGATTTCTTCGAAATCTTTTTCAAGTCCGTTGTCGCACAATAAAACCCACCGGAATCGATCTTGTAAGCAAGCTTACAGAACCGATTTCGGTGGGTTTTACTCTGCTTGTTATCGCTCCAGCTGCTGACCGGAATCGAACCGGTGACCTCCTCACTACCAATGAGGTGCGCTACCGACTGTGCCACAGCAGCATTGCCTTTCAAACGGCAAGGAATACTATACTATATCGATTTCAAGGTGTCAAGTTGTTTTTTACTTTTATGAAGGAGTATATGAAACCCTTCGCACCAGCTATGGGTTCGGTGCTTTGTTTGCGAATCAGAACGGAATATAGTAAAATCTTCGTCAATAAAAAGAAAAAGCATTGTGATGGTGTATTTATATGGAAAGAAAATGCATTAACGGTAATATTTTAAAGATCATAGCAGTGATAAGCATGACCATAGATCATATGGGGCTTATGCTCTTTAACGATAACCTGGTAATGCGCTGTATCGGAAGACT
Organism: Lachnospiraceae bacterium; assembly: GCA_016288825.1. Lineage (GTDB taxonomy): Bacteria > Bacillota > Clostridia > Lachnospirales > Lachnospiraceae > Weimeria. The sequence goes on from JAEELH010000106.1 coordinate 15,225, forward strand.
GGCATTCCCGATCTTCGGTTTCATGATCGCAGAAGGGTGTTTCTATACAAAGAACAAACTCCGCTATTTTCTGAGGGTCTTCATACTCGGTATGCTGTTCCAGGTAGCTTATTATATTGCGGACAGCAGCCTATACCTCGGAATACTGATCACCTTTTCTCTTTCCATCGCAACGATCTTTGCATACAAAAGCGCCTTTGAAAAAGAACACATTGAAGTAAAATACGTGTTGCTGTTTCTGCTGGCGCTATGTGTGGACGTTGCCCTATGTGTTGTTTTCCCGATAATGTTTAAGAACTCCGGCTTTTGTGTAGATTATGGTATATTCGGTGTTTTATTCCCGGTGCTGGCATATATCGGGCGGGGTAAAAAACACGGGATCATTCTCATGGCTGCCGGACTTGCCATGATAAGTCTGACACACGTGTGGTATCAGTGGTTTAGCCTGGCAGCCCTGATCCTCATAGCTTTTTACTCCGGAGAACGCGGCAGAAAAGGCGGAAAATACTTTTTTTACATATATTATCCTGCCCATCTGGCCGCGATATGGCTCATCAGTTATCTGATGGTTAATTACAGCAGATGAGACCTCAGCTCGTCAGCACTCTGTGCACACAAGTAAGCAGGCGCGATATCAAGCATAGTACGAGCCCCCTTCTGGCCATCCTGGTTCATCCGATGAGCAGCTCTGGCACATGCAGCAAGAACAGCTCCGGTAAACTCGGGATTGGAGTCCAGTTTCAGACTATACTCAATAACATGATTGGTTCCCTCAGAAGTGCTGCCTGAATAGATCACGCTACCGCCGTGGGGAAGGCCCTTGTGATCGCGGTCAAGTTCCTCCTGGCTGATAAAGTGAACAGTGGTGTCATAGTCAGCGAAGTAGTTGGGCATTGTCTCGATCTCATGACGGATCTTTTCAGTATCTGCACCCTCGCGTGCAACCACAAAGCACTCTCTGGTGTGCTTCTGTCTGGTAGTAAGCTCCGGACGGCTTCCGCTGCGTACAGCCTCTACAGCTGACTCTACAGGGATCGTGTACTGACGTGCATCAGCAACTCCGTCTATACGTCTGATAGCATCTGAGTGCCCCTGTGAAACTCCACGTCCCCAGAATGTATAATCTGCTCCATCCGGCAGGATCGCATGAGAATAGCATCTTGCAATAGAGAACATACCGGGATCCCAGCCTGCTGAGATGATACCGATCTTGCCGCCTGCCTGAGAAGCATGATCTACCTTATCAAAATGAACGGGGATCTTGGCATGAGTGTCAAAGCTGTCTACCACATTATACTTCTGTGCGTACATGGGTGTCATAACAGGAAGATCTGTAGCGCTTCCTCCGCAGATGATAAGCACATCTATCTCACCTGTCATATGATCAAGGTCCTCGGTAGGAAGTACCTCTGCTGTAGGCGTGGCGATGGATACTGATGCAGGATTACGTCTTGTAAATACCGCTACAAGCTCCTGATCCGGATTGGCTGCCACAGCCTTTTCCACGCCTCTTCCGAGATTGCCGTATCCGAGAATTCCTATTCTGGTCATCTTATACCTCCTTAAGTTCGTCCCACTCAGGGAAACAGTCAAATGTTGCAAAATAATCACTGAGCTTTTCAGCCCGTCTTATCATATCAAAACTACCATCGGGATGGAGAAGGACCTCCGCGCTCTTAAGGCGTCCGTTGTAGTTATATCCCATAGCATAACCGTGTGCTCCCGTGTCGTGGATAAAAAGAAGATCACCACGATCAATAGCGGGAAGCTGTCTGTCTATAGCAAACTTGTCATTGTTCTCACAGAGAGAACCGGTGACATCATAGGTATGATCACAGGGTGCATCCTCCTTGCCGAGAACGGTGATGTGATGGTACGCACCATACATGGCAGGTCTCATAAGATCTACTGCACAAGCATCAACACCAATGTACTCCTTGTGAATATGCTTTTCATGGATGGCTGTGGTAACAAGTCCGCCGTAAGGTCCGGTCATAAACCTTCCCATCTCAGTGTAGATCGCCATATCACCCAAGCCTGCCGGAACCAGGATCTCATCAAAAACTTTATGAACCTTGTCGCCGATAATGGCTATGTCATTGGGTGTATCCTCCGGTCTGTAGGGAATGCCCACGCCTCCGGAAAGATTGATAAAGGAAAGCTCAACTCCGACTTCGGACTTGATATCAACAGCAAGCTCAAAAAGTGTTTTTGCAAGAGCTGCATAATAATCATTGGAAGTGGTATTACTTACAAGAAAAGCATGGAGTCCCAGTCGTTTAACACCCTTATCTCGAAGTCTTCCGTAGGCTTCGAAAAGCTGCTCCCTTGTCATACCGTACTTAGCGTCCCCGGGATTGTCCATGATCCCATTGGAAACCTCATATACTCCGCCGGGATTAAAGCGGCAGCTCATAACCTCAGGGAAGGTCCCCAGGACCCGCTCTACATCATCGATATTAGTGATATCGTCAAGATTGATGATACCTCCCAATTCGTTGCAAACGGAAAACTCCTCATCCGGAGTGTCATTGGACGAAAACATGATCCCGTCACCCTTGTATCCGCAAACCTTTGCAAGTTTAAGTTCTGCCATGGATGAGCAATCAAGTCCGAAACCATACTCCGAAAAGATCTTTAAGATGAATGGATTGGGATTAGCCTTAACAGCGAAATACTCTTTGAATCCGCTGTTCCAGGAAAATGCATTCCTGACCGCCTGTGCGTTGGCCCTAAGTCCCGCCTCATCATAAACATGAAAAGGTGTGGGGATCGATGCCTTGATCTCTGTTGCTTTTGCCTTACTTAGAAATGCCTTCTTACTCATAGTGATCCTTTACTGTGTTGTGATTTTGTCGGGGTATACTTTATTTATATATGCGACGAATTCCTGCGCCTGATAAATGGGAGGAACTCCGCCGTATTTTGAAACAGTACCTATTCCGTTGGAATATGCCGCCATGGCCAGATCCAGATTACCATTATAATGATCCATCAGATAAGAAACAAGTTTTGCGCCCCCCATGATATTGTCCTCAGCATCATAGGGATCGGTAACTCCCTGGTCCGAAGCCGTACCGGGCATAAGCTGCATGATACCCATGGCCCCGCTGGAGCTGGTAGCCGACGCATCAAAACCTGACTCGTGATAAGCTATTGCAATAAGAAGCTTTTCATCCACACTGTACTTTTCGGCAGCACGATGAAAAATATCAGCCAACTCATTCGGTGCCTGTATCGTAATACCGTCATATTTGGATGTGTCCACTTTTGATGATACTGATGACGCGGAAGAACCACCGGATGTATCGGGTGTACCGGACGAATGGGTCACAGATGGCGCCGGAGTGCGTGATGAGTCTTTATCCAGTTTATGGCCCAGGACCTTTTGAAAATCCGAAATAGAACTAAGATTGTCGGTTGAAGATTTACGCGTGGCAGACGCATGCGAGAAAGATTGGATCTCATCGGATCTTTGCATCATACCAAGCTGCGTGATCCCCTCGTCGGTTTTAATTGATATCCTCATATAAAAACCTTTTCTTATTTGAATGAAAATAGTGTATTTTAATGTTAAAATATGTTATCTTAATGTAATATGAATTACGGCCACTGTATTATACACCTATGAGAAGTTACCTTACAAGGGATAATTACCATGAAAAAAGTCTATTTTAAATTCAGGATCCTCGGCATAGCTGCACTGATAATCATTCTCGGATTTCTGTTTAACTTTTTTTATACCACTCAGGTACTGTCTAACAAGCAATATACCACCGTCTGGAATTGGGATGATGATCACGATGCTCCCGTTTTTCTTACTATGTCCCTCTCCAAAAAGTGGGCAGAGCAAAATCTCTATACAGGCGGTCAATATGATTTTTCCATCTATAATCGTACGAAATCGGACATAACCGATTGGACAATTGATATGGAACTTCCCGATGATATCCATACCATCAGGGATGGTAATATCTGGAATGTTACATACAAGCAGGCTGCCGGACGACTTCATTTGGAGTCTGATGAGTACACTTCCGTCATCCAGCATGATTCCTTTAAGACCTTCGGTATGATCCTTATTGGGGACGGTGAGTTCAAGCCTCTGCCTGCTACCATCAGTTACAAGCTTAAGGCCAGCGTTTTCACCCAGCCCCTTTTCACTGTACTTACATTTCTTGCTTTTATTTGGTGTATGTACCTGGTGGTCTGCATCAGCGAATACGTCATTAAACGAAAAGCTGCAGACAAGGAACGCAAGGACAAAGAGATCATCCTCCAGTCCATGAGTACCTTCATCAACTTTATCGATGCCAAGGATCCCTATACCAAGGGGCATTCACAGCGAGTAGCAACCATAGCCGCTGAACTTGCCAGACGTATGGGTATGACGGAGACCGAGGCCGAACACCTTTACTATGCAGGAATGCTCCATGATGCCGGCAAGATCGGAGTACCGGACGGTATCCTTAAAAAGGTCGGCATCCTTACTGCAGATGAGTACAGGATCATACAGCAGCACTCTTCCATCGGTGGACTCATGCTTTCCAACTTCACATCCATTGAGGGTATCAGGGAGGCTGCTCTTTATCATCACGAGAGATATGATGGCAAGGGCTATCCCGAGGGACGCAGCGGCAAGGACATCCCTCTTTTTGGACGCATCATCTGCGTTGCGGATACTTATGATGCCATGGCCAGAGACCGGTGCTACCGCAAGCATCTCTCAAAAGAAAAGATCCTGTCAGAGTTCATGGAGAACTCCGGCACCCAGTTTGATCCTTCCATCGCCACCTTTATGATAGAGATGGTCAAGGACGGAACAGCAGAATCCATAACAGACGGTATGTAAACCACCAGGAGGGTCCAAATGGATGATCCCAGCAAAAAAAGAGATCACGTTATAATACGCACGAGTTTTGTCGGAATCATAGCTAATATCTTTCTTGCAAGCTTTAAGGCAATCATCGGTATCCTCTCTCACTCCATTGCAGTGATCCTGGATGCAGTTAACAACTTAAGCGATGTATTGTCATCCCTTATCACGATAATAGGAACTCGTCTGGCAAGCAAAAAGCCGGACAAGGAACATCCTCTGGGGCACGGCCGGGCTGAGTATATCAGTGCTATGATAGTGTCCGCTATCGTACTTTATGCCGGACTTGTTTCCCTGTATGAATCTGTCAAAAAGATCATAGATCCCGTACTTCCCGATTACAGCATAGGCGGCCTCATCTTCATTGCTGCCGCAGTTATAGTCAAGATTTTTGTGGGACTGTATTTTAAAAAAGTAGGCTCCGGTGTCAAGAGCGCTTCTCTGGTCGCATCCGGAAAGGACGCTCTTTTTGACGCCATACTTTCTACTTCGGTTTTTATTTCAGCCATCGTCTATATAACAACAGGCGTCAGCCTTGAGGCATATGTGGGAGTTATCATCTCCCTGTTTATCATCCGCGCCGGTATCGAGATGCTTCAGGAGATGATCGGCGAGATCCTTGGCAGGCGCGCAGACAGAGAACTGGTTTCCGCCATCAAAGAGACTGTCTGCACGGAACCTGAGGTCAGCGGAGCCTATGATCTTATGCTTCACAGCTATGGTCCGGACCGATTTGTTGGGTCCGTTCATATTGAGATCCCGGATACCCTTACCGCCAACGAGATCGACGCCTTGGAGCGAAGGATCGCCGATTCTGTAATGATAAAACACGGTGTGCTCCTTACCGGTATCGGGATATACTCCGTCAATACATCCGACGACAAGATCAAAAGTTTGAGATCCGACATCAACAGGACAGTCATGAGTCATGACGGAGTCTTGCAGATGCATGGTTTCTACTTAGATCCCAGCGACAACACCATTCAGATGGATGTTATTCTGGACTTTGCACTTGACGACAGAGAGGCTGTATTTGCCCAGATCGTTGATGATCTGGAGCGTACATATCCGGACTATCGGTTCCGGGTTGCTATGGACATTGATATCTGACATGATCAGACCGGGTCCGGGATCGGACCCGGTTTTCATTGGAGAAACATAAATGAACGACAGAAAAAAAATAATCAGAAGGCAGCGATATCGCAGATACTCCGGACCGGATCTAAAAGTCGTGATCCCGGCCATATGTATGATCATAATAGTATCTGCTTTTGTCGTAACCATGATCATATTAAATATAGGAAACAAGAAGGATACAGCAGCCCTGCAGGAGGATCCGGCGGCAGCTGCACCTGCCGGCTTCACCACTCCCGCCGAGATCAGTGAGGAACTCCCCGAAGAGGAAGAAGAGGAAGTGCTTCGGATACCCGAGGAAAACATATACTCATTTCTCCAGGGACCCAAAGCCTGGAAAAAGAGAAAAACCTGGTCCGGAAGTTGGGGCAAGGAATACATGGATATCGGCCTTAAGTTCGGAAGTTTCGGATGTGGCCACTGCTGTATTACCAATATATACGATACCCTTTCTCCCTATGAGATTTCTCCCATAGACACCTACAATTTCACTCGTAAAAATACCGTATACTACCCCACAAAAAAAAGCGGAGCCATCGGTTGGGAGGCTATGAGTGATTCCCTTGATCAGATGGGGATAGACTGTACACTTAAAAGAAAGCCCAAGGACTATTCTACTTTTCAGTACAGGATGAACGAATCGGTATGCGCGGTCATTTTGCTGTTGTGCGAGGACCCGGATGCTTTCTGGGGCGAGATCTCCGGCCACTATGTAGTTATTTGGAACTATGATCCCGAAACCGATACCGTTTTTCTTACCAATCCGGGCGACTACAAGCTTAACCGAAAGACCATCCCTCTTAGGGATTGCTATGATTACCTTAAAGGTGTGAGTCCTTTCCAGATCCTTTACATCCATGGGTATGATGAAAACTTTGATACCTGGAAGCCTGAAAAAGGCATCTCCGAAAAGTGGATATCACCCTAATAATACTCAGAACTATTAACCTTTAGATTCCCGTTACCCCCGGAATCTAAAGGTTTTTTAGTTTTCAAAATAAAAAAATCGCAAAAAATCCACTTTACCTATTGACATAGTATGTAAATAGGTGTAATATGCATACAACAAAAACAGAAACGGAGGTATGCAAGATGTTGACCACTACTAACTACAAAGCAAACAGCATGATGTGTTGTCGAATGTTTTACTCCCGGGCATTTAATATGGCTGGTGTGTACTCGTGCATTCATTTACGACACACCGACATGTGTTAGCAGCTTGCATAACATACAAAGCCATTTGCCCGGGAGCTCAACGCCCCGGTTTTTTTGTACCTTTTTACACTGAATAAACACACATTACGGAGGAAAATACTATGTCAAGAGAAAACAGTTTCAGCGCAAAAGCTATAAGAGCAGGTTACGATTCAAAGGATCACTTCAATTCAGTCAATCCACCCATTTATCAGACAGCTTCCTTTGATCTTCATGATATTGACAGAACAAGACGTCTTTGGACCGGCGCCGAAGCAGGCGGAATCTATTCAAGAGTAGGAAACCCTACCGGCGGCATCCTTGAGGCACGTATAGCCGAGCTTGAGGGCGGCAAGGCTGCAGTTGCACTTTCTTCTGGAATGGCAGCTATGACCTATACTCTCCTGCTTCTTGGCCAGGGCGGCGGCAATATCGTATCAGGATCTTCCCTTTATGGAGCAGCAATGCTGAACCTTCTGGATTTCTTACCTAAGTACGGGATCACTACAAAGTTTGTTGAAGACAGGAACAACCCAGCTGCTTATGAAGAGCTCATTGATGAAAACACAAAGGCCATATACCTTGAGTCCATCAGCAATCCCAATATCGAGCTTTACGATATCGACGCTATATCCGAGGTCGCTCACAAGCACGGCGTTCCCGTAGTTGTTGACAATACAGTTGCTACTCCTTATCTTTACAGACCTTTTGAGCATGGTGCAGATATCGTTATCTATTCTGCAACCAAAGAGATCAATGGCCATGGCAACGTTATAGCGGGACTTGTAGTTGAAAAAGGCTACTTCCCCTTTGATGAGAAGAAGTTCCCTCAGTTCTATTACAAGAACTGGAAGATGAGAGATCTTAATGACAACAAGAGAAGTCCCGTTGAGTTTATTCCCGGTGCACCTGTCATTGCTTCACTGAAGCTTTTCTTTACAGAGTTTTTCGGCGGCGCCCTTGGTTCCTTCGAGTCCTATCTCGTACTTCAGGGATTATCAACTCTTACTGTAAGACTTGATAAGAAGATCCAAACTACCAAAAAGATCGTAGAGTATCTCGAAAGCCGTGATGAGGTTGAGTTTGTAAGACATCCTTATGCAAAGGGCAACAAGTTCAAGGAATTGGCAGACAGAGACTTCCCTCTCGGTGCAGGCGCACTTCTCTCCTTTGGCTTCAAGGGTACAAGAGAGCAGGAAGGTGAGTTTATCAAGGCACTTAACAACTTCTCATATCATGTAAATATCGGTGACGTGAGATCCCTTATCACAAATCCGCCGGAGAATACTCATACAGAGCTTGAGCCTGAGATCCACAAGCTGGCGGATATTCCCAAGAATCTCATTAGGCTCTCCATCGGACTTGAAGACGCTGAAGATCTTATCGCCGATCTCGATCAGGCCTTTGAAAAGGCTTTCAAATAAGGAGGAAAACAATGGCATATATTTCGCAGCTTAAGTACGAAGATGCACCTGAGAAAACCAAAAAGGTCATCGACGATTGGGTAAAGGAGCATGGTCCCCTTACCAATATGAAGGAAACCCTCATCCACTCTCTTCCCACCTTCCATGCTCTCATGGAGTGGTTCCCACTTGAGGCGGAGATAGAAGCTTTCCTGGGAGAAAGGGCAGTAAACTTTTTCTGCTACGCCATCTCTACCACCAACGACTGTCTGCTCTGCAGTATCTTTTTCAAAAAGATACTGGATGACGAGGGCATTGATTTTAAAACCTTTACTTTTACAGAGGAGGAACAGATCCTTATCGACTACGGACAGGCAATTGTAAAGGATGCGAACAACATCCCCTCTTCAATCTTTGACAGGTTGAAAAGCAAATGGTCAGAGGAACAGATCGTTGCAATAACAGGCTTTGCCACCATCATGATAGCAACTAACATCATTAACAAGACACTTCAGATAGAGCTTGACGAAGAGCTCATACCATATACAAAACGAAGTTAGAAAGGACACCGGTATGGCACTTGAATTTGAAAATAAAACCATCTTTATAACAGGCGCCGCCAAGGGCCAGGGACGCGCCGTGGCTCTGGATTTTGCAAAGGAAGGGGCCCATATCATAGCTTTTGATCTGGGTGAAAAGATCGAGTATCCCGCATATAACAGATCTTCCAATGAGGATCTGGAAAAACTCAAAAGCGACGTAGAGGCACTTGGCGCCAAAATCCTCATCTATGCCGGAGACGTGAGAAAGGCTGATGATGTTAAAGAAGCCGTTGACCGCGGAATTAAGGAATTCGGTGGGATCGACATCCTCTTTTCCAACGCAGGAATCGCTGCCTACGGTTATTCCTGGGAACTTACAGAGGAACAGTGGGACGCCCTTATCGAGGTCAACTTAAAGGGCGGCTTCCTCACTTCCAAGTATATTATCCCTCACATGATCGAGAAAAAA
>JAEELH010000107.1 GCA_016288825.1 Lachnospiraceae bacterium
ACAGGCCTGAGGAAGGATTCCCAGGATAGCCATGGGTACTGCTGCCGCTACGGCTACGATGAAGCCCCAATGAAGTCCCTTGCCACACATGGAAGTGATACCGAATACAAGGCAGTATGCAAAGAATCCGATAATGATAAGTCTCTTCTTGCCGATCTTTTTAGCAAGTACATTAACAACAGGATACAGAAGAACGCTGATACCTGTCATGGTAGCTGTAAGAACAAATGTCCATGTATCCTCGATCTCCATAAGCTGGGTCTCATAAAAAGCAAGACCTGTCTGGAAAAGTGTAAGTGCAAAGAAGTAAATAACATCACTGTATACAAATCTTCTGAACTGACCATTGGAGAAGGTCTTGATCAGAGACTTGAACGGCTTGGTGTCACTGGGCTTGGAATCGATATAGTCACGCTCCTTGATATAGAATGCAGGGATCAGCATTGCGATGCATGCGATGCTGGCCATGATGGCAACTGCGATCCTGATGGAGTTTTTCTGACCAACACTACCCTCAAGCGCTCCCGCAAGGTTGGGAAGCATAAATGAAATACTCTGGCCCAGAATAAAAGTAAATGAGATGAATGTCGAAACATTGATCCTGTGCTGCTGTGTATCACCCAGCTCTGCAATAAGAGCGTTATAAGGTGTACAGAACATGGTCATGAACAGATAAAATACCATGAGCAGCGCAAAAAGGATAGTATCATTGACACCGATGCTCTCCGTCTGAGGAAGAGTGAAAAGACCTATGGTACAAAGTGCAAAGGGAACTGCCATAGCACGCATAAAGGGTATCCTTCGTCCACCCTTATAATTACTGCGGTCAGACCAGCCTGCAATAAGCGGATCAGTGATAGCATCAAAGATACGACCTGCAGCAAGAACAAGTCCGAAAAGAGTCAGCTTGAAAAATATGGGATCCTGTGTGATACCGGATGCGAAAACACCGGTATTGGGATTCTGCTCACTGGGTGCGCCTGTGTAATAATACACCATCCAGTTTGATACCACGCCCGAGAGAAGGCTCCAGCCAAACTGACCTATAGCAAAGATCCAAAGCAATTTGTTAGTGATGGGTTTTAATTCTTTCATTGTACCTGTACCTTTCTTATTTCTTCATGCCCATGGCAATCTCTACAACCTTATATGCGCCGTCATACAAGCCTATACTGTGGTTAGTCTTGATGCTCTCACACATCTCGCTTAGAAGCTTGTCATCCTTCATAAAGATATCAAGCATCTGAAGTGTGTGCGGTATATCCCTGCACTCAAGAGTACCGTCTCCGATTTCAGCCGAATGGATGGCACCCCACATCTCGTGCTTACCCACACGCTTGATGAAAAGCTTAGGAATGGGATAAAATGCCAGCTCTGACGGTTTTGTCACAAGCACGTCTGCGCTACGCATCAGAAGGTTCGTAATGTAAACAGCCTCAAAGATATTGCTGTGATAGAATCCGTGGATCCCGCTTACCGGTCCGTCAATGGCTTCCTGTGCAAACTTTCCTGCATCTGCAAAGTTCATGAAATGCTCCGTGGCAAGTCTTCTCATCTCAGGTATCTCCTGACAGAGTTCCTCCCAGACGTTACGATAATCACCCACATTGACATAAAGAGCTGCCTTTTTTGCTCTGATAGCGGGTAAAAGATGCTTGATGATAGCAGCAAAGATCTCCTTCTGAGCTCCTGCTCCGCCTATTGTAAGAAGGAATCTCATAGGCTCGCCCTTGATCTTGCGGTCCATACGTCTGTTGCAGTCTCCCACCAGATCCTGGACAAGTTCGTGGTCGATATAATGTCCGGTATAGACCAGGGAGTCGTTAGGCATGGGATGGCATACCTTTTTGCCGTTCATACCATTGAGGATACGATAACCCATATATGCATTCTTACACTGGATTGTATGGATGGAGCCCTCTGCAAGATGCAGACCCATGGGCCAGTTATCCGGGATAGCATTGACTACGTACTTCATACCCGCATGAACTGCTGCCTGAGCCGGCCATACATGAGTACCAACTACAGGAATGTCCTTGGGTATATTCCTGTAAACAGGCGCCATAAGCTTGGCGTTTTCCTGATCAGAAGCATTGTAAGAAAGCGCCCTGAAGCCCTCATAATTAAGAGGTTCCCATATGAGTTTGTTGAAAATGGGATTCTTGGAAAGTCTGGATCCAAGTGAATAAAGATCATTCTGCGCAGAGATGACCTTGGTACAGGTTGTCTCCGGGAATGAATTAAGATCAAGCCAGTAGGGCTCATATCCCATGGACTTAGCCGCTGATGCAATAGCCATGGATATACGATAGTGACCGAATCCCATGCGGATGTTGCCCACGATGATACCCTTATCCAGGTTAAAGTCGTTACCACCCTCTCCCTCAAGTCTGATATCGGTCACACCGAGGCAGTCACCTATTACAGGATTCTTGCGAAGATGTACGGGATAAGACTTCAGAGTATCATCACCGAACTTCCTGATGTTCTTCATCCTGGTCTTTACTGCCTTTTTAACAACCTTTTTGGGCATAACATTGCCAAAAATGTTTTCTGATCTTTGTGCCATATAATTCCTCCTTATATCTTAATTACCCCAAAAATCAAGGCTATCTGAGGGATATACGGAGTCTTTTCCATAAACCCTCAAAAACCGCATAAAGGCTCCGGCGCAAAAACGCGTCGGAGCCTAATACTTATTTAACCTAAGGAAAGGTTGATCAAACCGTTCCTAAAAGCCTGTCAGATCCTACAACTGGAAACGTCTTACGATGTCATCAAGGCCCTGTGATACGCTCTGCTGGTCATTGGCCATAGTAGATACGTTTTCTACCATATCCGCAACCTCACCCATGGTATCAGTAACCTCTGAAGATGACTCTGCTGTCTCCGTAGCGCTCTCTGCGATGGAAGCAACTGCGGCATTGACCTGTTCCATAGACTCGGAAATGTAGTTAACCATCTCCTCGATCTTGTCTGCAAGGTCACCAAACTTCTGGGCATCCTCGCCGTAGCTCTGGCCGACAGAAATAAACTTCTCATAATCAGGTCCAACAGTCTCACGTACAAAAGTAAGAAGCTCCATGGAACTGTTATCAAGTGCTCTGAACGCTTTATCGATCTCTGAAACCGTGGTCTGGATCTCCTCAACTGCCTCAGCAGTCTCCATAGCCAACTTATTGATCTCGGCTGCAACTACGGCAAATCCACGGCCATGCTCTCCTGCTCTTGCTGCCTCGATGGAAGCATTGAGTGAAAGAAGGTTGATCTGGCTGGCGATATCGGAAATAGAATCTGCCAGTGTGGAGATCTTGGAAACGACCTTAGCCTGCTCTGCTGCCTGCTCAAGCTCTGCTCCACGCTGCTTTGCAACTGTGATGGCATGCTCTGAAGATGCGCGGCCTTCCTTTTCAATCTCTCCTGCCTTTTCAACGATGGCAACTGCCTCGTCCTTAGTGGTCTTGGTCTCCTGAGCCAGACGTGCAACGGACTGATCAACCTCATTAGCAGAAGCGGAAACCTGCTCTGTAGCGGCTCCGGTATTGGTCATCGCGTCGTTGACCCTGGTCATAGCTGCCGAGATCTCCTGGAACCTTGCAAGAAGGTCAGTGGATGTGATCGAAAGCTCATTGGAAGAATTATTAACTCTGGTGGATCCATCCCCGATATTGCGGATAACATCGCTGTTGTTCCGATACATATCATTGAGTGAGTCCGCCATGGAACCGATCTCATCATTGCGCTTGATATCCAGAGGATCGATAGTGAAATCTCCGCCTGCAAGTTTGCCTGCAAATACCTGAACCTTGATCATTGCACTTGCGATTCCGTTGGCCTGAAGGATGATAAGTACTGCGCAGATGATCAGCACAACAACTGCAATGATCATACTAAGCGTAGTAACTCGTACCATGGGAGCCGTGATCTCTGATGCAGTAATGGTCAGTCCCATCTTCCATCCCATATCTCGTACCGTAAGCCAGTAAAGATTACGTTTGGAACCCTGGAAAACAAAATCTCCCTGTCCACTATCATCG
>JAEELH010000108.1 GCA_016288825.1 Lachnospiraceae bacterium
CAGTTCTACTTCAGAACAACAGACGTTACAGGTGTCTGCAATCTTCCCGCTGGTACAGAGATGTGCATGCCCGGAGATAACGTAGAGATGACTATCGAGCTGATCCATCCCGTAGCTATGGAGCAGGGACTTACATTCGCTATCCGTGAGGGTGGTAGAACAGTTGGTTCTGGTCGTGTTGCTACAATCATCGAGTAATAACGAGCGAACAGCCCAACCCATATAATAGAGGACTCCGGAGTTTTCTCCGGAGTCCTTTTTTCTTTTTATTTATACTACATCTTGTAGTATAGGACCCAAAGTGATATACTAGGTGTTGTGGGAGTCAACCTTTCATGTTGGATGGGAGAATCGTCATGGTCACCAGTATTTGGTATCCGGTTCATATTAATAAAACAGCTCATGCATAGCGCATGGGCTTTTTATAATGATGAAGGGAGAAAAGGGGAATGAAAAAGATCTACGTTCTTGACACTAACATTCTTATGGACACAGCGGGAACAGCAATCAACGGCTTCGATGACAACGACGTTGTTATCACGGGTACCACTATCATGGAGCTGGAAAAGCACAAGAATGATGAGGGTGAGACGGGTTTCAATGTCCGCGAGGCTTCCCGGATCATCAAGAGCCTCCGCGAACGCGGTAACCTGTATGAAGGAGTGGATCTGGACTTTGGCGGCACATTTAGAATAGAAGAAAATGGTGTTGAACATGAACTGCCGGAATGGATGCTCATCAGCAGCAAGACGGAAAATGATAACCGAATACTTGCGTCCACCCTTACGCTTATCGAGAAAAATCCTGATATGCGGGTGGTGCTGGTCACCAACGACGGACTTATGCAGATCCGGGCAGATGCCCTGGGGATAGAGACCCAGGAATACAAAAATGACTCCATAACAACGGATGATCTTTATACCGGACGAAGGCTACTCAGTCTTTCGGTTGAGCATATGAACCGGCTTTATAAAAACGGTTCTCTTCCTATATCTGAGCTTAATGAATATGAACTTGAGGGGCAGGAGCGGTCAGAGTTTCTTGAAAACGAGTTCCTTCAGATAATGGCCCTTGAGAACAATCAATCTGCCCTTGCCTGGATCAAGGGTGACGAGATAGTCCTTTTGGATGGGGATGTAATAAATGATGAGTACATGGGGCTTACCGCAAGGAATGCGGGTCAGAGATTTATGATGGCTGCCCTCAACGCTCCGGCGGAGGAAATCCCTCTTGTCATAGTATATGGCCCTGCAGGAACAGGTAAGACCCTGGTCTCGGAAGCTGTAGGACTTTCGAAAACATACGGTTCTGAGTTTGGCGGTTCCGGAACGGAGTATAAGAGCGTTTACATTACAAGGTCCAATACCCTTCCGGAGAATGAAAATCTTGGCTTCCTTCCCGGAGATCTGGAAGAGAAGATGGGGCCCCTTTTGGCACCATTTATTGACAATCTCGAGGCACTTCTCAAGATGAACGGAGAAGAATCAGCGGATCAGGTTGAGATGATGATGGAGGATCTTACCAGAGAAGGCGGCCCGGTCAAGATCGTTTCACTGGCATATATCAGAGGACGTTCAATACCCGATTCCTTTATAATCCTGGATGAAGCACAGAATACGACAGCAAAGCAGATAAAAACTATTATAACGAGGGCCGGGATGAACACCAAGATCGTTCTTCTGGGTGATCCGGAGCAGATTGACGCACCCCGCCTTTCCAAAAAGATGAACGGTCTCGTGTACGCTGCAGAAAAGCTAAAAGGTCAAAAACTCACAGCCGTTATTACTATGACCGAGGAAGAGTGTATGCGATCTGAACTGGCCAAGGTGGCTGAGAGATTACTTTGATATATACGAGGAAACGAAATTGAAAACAGTAATAGAAGATGATCTGGACCTGGATAAAATAGCTGACAGCGGCCAGTGCTTCAGGTGGCGAAAAATAGATGATGAGACCTGGGGGATTCCGGTCGGTGAGAGGTTTCTTCGTATAAGGGACATGGGTGCGGGAAACTTCGATCTCGATTGCAACCATGAGGAATTTGAGACTTTTTGGAGTCCGTATCTGGACTTACAGACCGACTACAGATCCATCAGAGCAGCAATAGACCCGAAGGCAGATCCTTTTTTACATAAGGCGTCAGAGAGTGAGGCAGGGATCAGGATCCTTAGGCAGGACCTGTGGGAGACATTGATCAGTTTTATCATCTCTCAAAACAGGAATATTCCGGCTATTAAAAGATCTATAGAGCTAATATGTCAAAAAGTAGGTAGTCCGATCTCGGACATAAATGGAGAGGCTGTTTATTCTTTCCCAACGCCTGATGAGATCGCTTCCATGAGTGACAAGGATCTGTCAGGATGTGCTTTGGGGTATAGGGACTCCTATATAAAAGAGACTGCTCGACGGGTTGCAGGCGGAGATTATAAGTTAGAAGAACTGCTGGAAATGGAAGATGATGAGAGCCTTCAGAGGCTCATGGCTCTTAAAGGAGTAGGCAAAAAGGTGGCCAGTTGTGTCCTTCTTTTTGGGCTACACAGAATGGATGCATTTCCTATAGATGTATGGATAAAACGGATACTGGAAAATGAGTATCCGGGCGGATATCCCATGGAGTCATATCATCCCTGGAATGGCGTTTATCAGCAGTATATGTTTGCCTATTACAGGAAGTTGTGATATACTTTTATAGATTATGAGTTGCGGAAACACTGATATGATCAGTGTTTCTCTGTTATACAGAAGGAGGATCACATATGCCTATTTTTAAGGGTGCCGGTGTTGCTTTAGTTACTCCCATGAAGCCAGACGGAGAAGTTAACTACGATAAGCTTTCAGAGATCATTGAGGATCAGATTGCCGGCAATTGTGATTGTATTATCATAGCAGGTACTACCGGTGAGAGTGCTACACTTACTATGGAGGAGCATTCACAGGTTATCAAGGCAGCAGTTGAGTTTGTCAAGGGAAGGATACCTGTTGTTGCAGGTACCGGATCCAACTGCACTAAGACAGCGATTCAGCTTACCAAGGAGGCTGAGGAGTACGGTGCTGACGGTGCACTTATAGTGACGCCTTATTATAACAAGGCTACACAGGCAGGCCTCATTGCACATTATTCAGAGATTGCCGATTCCACTAAGCTTCCGATTATTGTTTACAATGTTCCCAGCCGTACAGGTACTAATGTTGCACCTGAGACCATGGCAGCTCTTCGCAAGAGCAAAAAGAACATCGTAGGCCTCAAGGAGGCTACCGGCAATATGTCACAGGCCAGCCAGACCATGTATCTTTGTGATGGAGACTTGGAGATGTATTCAGGCGAGGACGGATTGGTAGTTCCCCTTCTTTCTATCGGAGCTATCGGCGTTATCTCCGTAACCTGCAATATCATTCCTCAGGACACCCACCAGATGATCATGAGCTTTTTCGAGGGAGATATAGAGCGTGCAAGAGCTCTTCAGATGAAGGTCCTTCCTTTGGTAGATGCTCTTTTCTCAGAGGTCAATCCCATCCCCATTAAAAAGGCCATGAACCTTTTGGGCAAGGATGTAGGACCGCTCAGAGCGCCGCTTTATGAGATGAGTGAGGAAAAGGCTGCGGTTCTGGCTAAGGTGATGAAGGAGTACGGATTATTATGACTAGAGTGATCATGCATGGCGCATGCGGTTACATGGGCAGGGTTGTCACGGATATTGTTGCAGAGGATGCAGATATGGAGATCGTTGCAGGTATTGATCCTGCAGGACTCGAGATGCCTTATCCCGTATTTAAAACAGCTGCTGAGTGCACTGTAGAGGCAGATGTGATCATTGACTTTTCGACAGCCGCTGCTATAGATAGTCTTTTGGACTTTGCAAGCGAGCATTCACTTCCGCTGGTGCTTTGCACTACCGGTTTATCAGAGGAACAGCTTGGCAGGGTTTACGAGGTTTCGGGATCGGTTCCCATTCTCAGGTCGGCTAATATGTCTCTTGGTATCAACACCATTATAGATCTTCTTAACAAGGCGACCAAGGTATTCGGAGATGCGGGATTTGATGTAGAGATCGTAGAGGCCCACCACAGCCGTAAGCTTGATGCTCCCAGTGGTACAGCCGTAGCTCTTGCGGATGCGGTCAATGAGGCTGCAGACGGCCGTTATGAGTATATATATGACAGGAGCCAGAGGCGTCAGGCTCGTGATAAAAAAGAACTTGGTATCTCAGCCATCAGAGGCGGTAATATCGTAGGTTATCATGAGGTTATCTTTGCCGGAACGGATGAGGTTATCACCCTCAAGCATCAGGCTACATCCCGGGCAGTCTTTGCCAGAGGTGCGGTTGAAGCAGCAAGATTTCTTGCTTCCCGGAAGCCGGGCATGTATGATATGGCGGATGTTATAGCATCCAAGTAATTCTTTTAATACTGAAAAACGCTGACCATCAGGTCAGCGCTTTTTTTCTGCATTTTTGGATTCAACGAGCCTGGAATGGAGCATTTCCTTCCAAACTCTCGGATGTAAAAGTATGAGAACAGGGAAGAGTTCAAGTCGTCCCGCAAGCATATTGAAGATAAGGACCACCTTGGAAATAGGACCGTAGAAGGAATAGTTTTCGGCAGGTCCGACTCTGGACAAACCGGGTCCGACATTGGATAAGGTGGTGACCACGGAAGAAAAGGTGGTCTCAAAGTCGTGCTCTTCAAATGCAAGGATAAGGCACGAGATAATGAATATTGCAAAGTAGGTTATAATGAATACGTTGGCAGAACGCTGAACCTCGTGTTCAACGGGCTTGCCATCGATCTTGATCTTCTTGACACTCTTGGGATAGATGTATGAAGCTATCTCTTTTTTTATGGTCTTAAGAAGAAGCACGATACGGGAAAGTTTGATACCTCCGGCAGTGGAACCTGCACAGGCTCCGGTGAACATGAGGATGACCAGTACCGTGATAGATAATCTGCCCCATAAGTCAAAATTCGTACTCGAAAATCCTGTAGTGGAAATAATAGATGAAACCTGGAAAAAGGCATCTACAAGATTATCGGCAGAGAAGATAAATGAACGGCAGAGATCAAAGTAGATTATCAGGGTACAGATAAATACGATCCCGAAATAAGTACGGACTTCCTCTATAGAGAAAGCTTTGCGTCCGTCCCTTAAAATAAGGAAGTAGTAAAAGTTAAAGTTAACACCGAAAAGGAACATGAAGACGCCCACAAGCGCTTTGATATACAGGGTTTGGGAACCCATGCTGTCATTGTAGACGGAAAAACCTCCGGTTCCCGCAGTTGAAAACATAGTACAAAATGAATCGAACAGCGGCATACCGCCAACCATAAGCAGAACCAACATGATGGCGGAAAGAGCAAGATAAAGCATATACAGGATACGTGCGGTATGCTCGATCTTGGGAACAAGCTTGCCTACTGACGGTCCGGGAGACTCGGCACGCATAAGATTGATGCTGCTTCCACCATTCATAGAGACGATGGCAAGAAGGAAGACGAGTACACCCATGCCTCCGATCCAGTTAGTAAAACTACGCCAGAAAAGATTGACGTGAGAAAGTGCAGTCACGTCGGTAAGGATGCTGGCGCCGGTAGTAGAAAAACCGGATACTGTCTCAAAAACAGCATCAAGATATGAAGGGATGTCTCCCGTTATAGTAAAGGGAAGCGCTCCGATCAGTGATAGAAAAACCCAGGAAAGAGAGGTAACGATGCACCCCTCTTTCAGGTAAAAACTTCGATTAGGCGGTTTTTTGAAAGAAAAAAGAAGGCCAAGCAGGAATGCTCCTGCGGCAGTACATACATATATAAGGCTGTCCATATACTCCGCGTAAAACAGTCCGACGACTGCGGGAAGGAGCATAAGTGCTGCCTCGATCATCATGACACGACCTAGTATATGTCTGATAATGGATCGATCCATAACTAAAAGGTTCTCCTAGCCTAAAATATCCGTTGGTTCTCCAAAGCCTCTGTGAGTGGTTATTATAAGTACTGAATCACCCACTTTGATAACGTCATCACCTGTAGGGAAGATGATCTGACCGTTACGATTGATAAAGGAGACCATAACACCGTCTTTCAGGCGAAGACGCTTGAGAGGCGTGTCGGTAAGGGGTGACTGGGTTTTGAGATTGAATTCGATAGCTTCAACCTGTCCGTCACACAGGTGAGACAAAGTCTCAATATTGGAATCCATGGAAGCACGCTTTGCTCTCGCGAAAGCAAGTATGGATTCGGACGTAATGATACGAGGGAACACCACACTTCCAAGGTCCAGAGAATCAATGACGCTCTGGAAAGCAAATCGGTTGACCTTGGTAACGACCTTGGTCTTGGAAACGCTCCGGGCGTGAAGTGTAAGCAGGATGTTTTCCTCATCTATACCGGTAAGTGCAACAAAAGCGCCTACAGTCTCGATACCCGCTTCCAAAAGAAGAGCCTCGTCTGTTCCGTCGCCATTGATGATAACAGCCTCGGGAAGAAGGATGGAAAGCTCCTCGCATCTCTTGAAATCCCACTCAATGATCTTGACCTCAATGCCCTCGTGAAGAAGCTGGGCAGCCAGATAATAAGCAGCTTTTCCGCCGCCGATGATCATACAATCACGTATCTGGGGGGTGGGTACTCCAAGGTCATTAAGACAGCTGCGTGAGTGTCTACGGGGAGAGATAAAGGATACAACATCTCCGGCAGACAGCACAGTACTACCATTGGGAATGGTTGCATTGCAGTCACGCATAACAGTGGTAAAAAGAAAATGCTCGTCGGAAGAGCGTCCTATCTCAGCAACAGTTTTGCCGGCAATAGGAGAATCATCGGCTATCTTGAATCTGATAAGTTCGGCTGCTCCATGGGCAAAACTGCCAACCTCCAGAGCGGAAGGAAGATAGAGGATCCTTGCGATCTCCATGGCTGCCTCAAGCTCGGGATTGATGATCATGGCAAGATCCAGACGATCACGGAGATAGTTGATCTCTTTGCTGTAGTCCGGAGTGCGGACTCGAGCTATTGCAGAGCAGTTACCGACACGGGTCGCCACAGTGCAGCACAAAAGATTAAGCTCATCCGAACCGGTAACCGCAATAAAAAGATCGGTGTTATCGATACCGGCATCCTTGAGGATGTTGTAACTGGCACCGTTGCCAAGATAACCAAAGACGTCAAACTCATTGGTAATATCTGAGATGACGTCCGGGTCTGTATCAATAAGTGTAACATTATTGCCCTCAGAGGATAACTGGTCCACGAGGGTGTGTCCCACTTTTCCGCCTCCGACGATAATTATCTGGAGGGGTTTCATGTCAGGGACACTTTTTTTACTAAGCAATGACATAATCTAATAAGTCCTATTTCGTACTTTATTTTGTTCCAAAGATACGATCACCTGCGTCACCGAGACCGGGGCAGATATATGCGTTTTCATTGAGCTCTCTGTCGAGATGACCTACGTAGATCTGGATGTCGGGATGATCCTTGTGGAGTCTCTCAAGTCCCTCGGGAGCTGCAATAATGCACATGAACTTGATATTAACTCCGCCGTGCTGCTTGATAAAATCAACGGCTTCGGAACCGGAACCACCTGTAGCGAGCATGGGATCAACTACAAGGATAGTACGCTCCTCAATAGGTGCAGGGAGCTTGCAGTAATACTCATGAGGCTCGTGTGTCTCGGGATCTCTGTAAAGTCCGATATGACCAACCTTGGCGGTGGGAACCAGTGAAAGGATACCGTCAACCATTCCAAGACCTGCCCTTAGGATAGGAACGACAGCAAGCTTGCGGCCGGCGATCATAGGTGACATGGTGGTCTCGATAGGCGTCTCAATCTCAACATCCTCGGTGGGAAGATCCTTGAGTGCTTCAAAACCCTCAAGCATAGCAATCTCTGAAACCAGAGTTCTGAACTCATTGGTACCTGTATTTTTGTCTCTAAGCATGGAAATCTTGTGCTGGATCAGCGGGTGATCCATGATGATTACATTATCCATTTAAATCCCTTTCTTTATACAAGCAATAACGACGATACGATTATAGGATTTTTTGGGGGAAAATACAAGTTCAAGTTGATTTTAGTGTACGGTTAGATTATACTCTCTTAAGTATGCATTGAAGGAAAAATGTTGTAATTTTGGAGGGTAAAATGGAAAAGACAGCTATCAAAGACGCGAGGGAGCTGGGCTACGGTCGCATGCTCGTCCTGGGACTTCAGCACATGTTCGCCATGTTCGGTGCGACCATTCTGGTTCCGGTTTTGGTAAACAGTTATTTTGAAGGAAATGGAATGTCAATCCAGATCACACTGTTTGCCGCAGGTGTGGGAACACTTTTGTTCCATGCGATCACTAAGTTTAAGGTACCGGCATTTTTGGGATCGTCCTTCTCTTTCCTGGGAGGATTCGCAACCGTTGCCAAGCTTGACACAGGTATCTACGCCAACATGACCATGGCGGAAAAAGTTCCTTATGCTTGCGGAGGTATCGTTGTTGCCGGCCTTTTGTATTTCGTTCTGGCAGGTATCATCAAGGTTGTAGGCGTTAAAAAGGTTATGCGCTATCTGCCTCCCGTTGTAACAGGACCGATCATTATCTGTATCGGACTTTCACTTGCTTCTTCAGCAGTAGGTAATGCTTCTTCACAGTGGCTTCTTGCTTTTATAGCTTTTGCAGTTGTTGTTATCTTTAATATCTGGGGCAAGGGCATGCTGGGTATCATCCCCATCCTTATGGGCGTTGTTGTTTCCTATGTATGTGCTCTTATCTTCGGAGCAGCAGGAATGACCAATGCAGACGGTTCCGCACTTCTTGATTTTTCATCAGTAGCCGCTGCAAACTGGGTTTCACTTCAGCCCTTCACTATCTGCAAATTTGATCTGACAGCGATCCTCGTTATGGCTCCTATCGCTATTGCAACAATGATGGAGCATATCGGTGGTATTTCTGCTATGTCCGCTACAACAGATGAGAACTTCATCGGAGATCCCGGTCTTCACAGAACTCTTATCGGAGACGGACTTGCAACAGCATTTGCCGGACTCATCGGTGGCCCCGCAAATACGACATACGGTGAGAACACAGGAGTACTTGAACTTTCCAAGGTTCATGATCCCAGGGTGGTACGTATCGCAGCTGTTTATGCGATCATCCTTTCTTTCTCACCCAAGATCGCAGCTGTTATCGGTTCCATGCCTGCAGCTATCATCGGTGGTATCTCTTTCGTTCTTTACGGAATGATCGCTGCTATCGGAATGAGAAATGTTGTAGAGAACAAGGTTGACTTTACAAAATCAAGAAATCTTATCATAGCAGCAGTGATCATGGTGTCCGGTCTCGGATTTACCGATGGACTTACATTCAACATTGGAGCAACATCCATTACACTGACATCACTTGCGCTGGCAGCTATCTTCGGAATCGTTCTTAATGCGATATTACCCGGAAAAGACTATGAGTTCGACGCAGAAAAATAAGTAATTAAAAAGGCGAACCATGGTGCTCTGATCCATCAGAAAGCACTGGGCTCGCCTTTATATTTTGTGGCAATACGAGATTATGCTTGTATATCTACATGTTTAGTGATCTTTTTTGAGATCTTTGCAAGATCCTTCATGAAGTCCGAATCTTTACCAAAGGTTTCCTCGAACTCGCTGATATCGATATTATCGATGGCAGAGCCTTTGACGGTCATATAACCGTGGCTGTCAAACTTGACACCCAGCTCACCCAGTTCCTTGGAATACTTTTCAGTAAGCTTCTTCATGTCCTTGGCAAGCTTTTTCGTCGAAGGATCCTTGCTGTCATGACTGGACTTTAATGTATTGTTATAAGCGTCCTGAAATGCTATCATGTTCTGGTAGAACTTTGTCTGCTGAGCTTTGGTATCTTTTTTCTCATCTCCGTAATCGTACTTACCGAGGAACTTGATACCGCGGGTCAGTGCCCTGGAGTCAGCGTTGACAAGCTGGGCATTGGAAGCATCAGATCTGACACTTTTCTTTGTAAATGAGCGGTCATCGTTGTATAATGATCGAAGATATGCATTGGATGTTATTGTGAATCCCATATTAACCTCCGTGTTGATAAAGATGATATCCTGATTCTTTTATCGGCATGCTTTGGTTTTTTCTTAACAGTTGTTTTGCTTTTTAAAGGAGAAATAATGGAAAGGGAAAAAGTAATCGTCATTGATTTTGGCGGCCAGTACAATCAGCTGGTAGCCCGCCGCGTCAGAGAGTGCAATGTTTACTGTGAGATTTACTCATACAGGACTCCTCTCGATGAGATCAAGGCTATGAAGCCGGCAGGCATTATCCTTACCGGTGGCCCCAACAGCGTTTATGCAGAGGGCGCCGCAGGATGCAAGCGAGACCTTTTTGAAATGGGTATACCTGTTCTCGGACTTTGCTACGGAGCGCAGCTCATGATGCATGTTCTTGGCGGCAAGGTAGAAAAGGCTGCGGCGAGAGAGTACGGAAAGACTCCCACCAAATTCGATACCTCCTCTGAGTTGTTCAAGGGAATCCCTGAAGAGTCCGTTGTATGGATGAGCCATTTTGATTATATTTCTGCTATAGCGCCCGGCTTTACGGCTATCGCACATACGGACAACTGTCCTGTTGCGGCTGCGGAGGATAGGGACGCCGGATTATATCTGCTTCAGTTCCATCCTGAGGTTCTTCATACAGAGTACGGCAAAGAGATCCTTTATAACTTTGTAAGAGGGATCTGCGGCTGTGCCGGTGACTGGAGGATGGATTCCTTCGTTGAGACCCAGATCAAGGCTATCAGAGAAAAGGTTGGTTCAGGCAAGGTTCTGTGTGCTCTTTCAGGCGGTGTGGATTCCTCCGTTGCAGCAGTGCTTTTGTCAAAAGCTATTGGCAAGCAGCTGACCTGTGTATTTGTTGATCATGGTCTTCTTCGTAAAAATGAGGGAGACGAGGTTGAGTCCGTTTTCGGACCCGACGGACCCTATGAGCTTAACTTTATCCGCGTCAATGCGGCAGACAGATATTATGAAAAACTGGCCGGTGTTTCCGAACCGGAAAAGAAGCGCAAGATAATCGGTGAGGAATTTATCAGAGTATTCGAAGAAGAAGCGAAAAAGATCGGGGCTGTAGACTATCTGGTTCAGGGAACGATCTATCCGGACGTAGTTGAATCCGGTCTTGGAGGAGAGTCTGCTGTGATCAAGTCTCACCACAATGTTGGCGGGCTTCCGGATCATGTGGATTTCAAGGAGATCATCGAGCCGCTCAGAGATCTGTTCAAGGACGAAGTTCGCAAGGCAGGACTCGAGCTTGGCATTCCGGAGTATCTGGTATTCAGACAGCCCTTCCCCGGCCCCGGACTTGGCATCAGGATCATTGGAGATGTTACCGCAGACAAGGTTCGCATTGTTCAGGATGCGGATGCCATCTACCGTGAAGAGGTGGACAAGGCAGTTGAGATCTGGAGAGAAAAGCACAGCGAGCCGGATTCCAAGGAACTTCCGCCCTGGATGCCGGACCAGTACTTTGCAGCACTTACCAATATGCGCTCCGTAGGAGTTATGGGTGACGAGCGTACCTACGATTACGCCATCGCGCTTCGCGCAGTCAAGACCATCGACTTCATGACTGCCGAGTGTGCCCAGCTTCCTTACAAGCTTCTTATGGCGGCCACCAGCAGGATCATCAACGAGGTCCGGGGGGTCAACAGAGTAATGTATGATCTGACGAGCAAACCGCCCGGAACGATTGAATTTGAATAATTAATGTTGTCCAAGGGCAAAGCAGATTATCCTCCAAGAGGTAAACTGTCTTAGCCTCTAAGAATTAAATAAAACAATAGTAACAGACCTTGAAAAGGACTAAAGAGACCCCTTTCCAAGGTCTGTTCTTTTGTTTATTAATCCTTGTAGTATAAGGCGTTGATGGGATTTATTACTCTTGTTTTTGAGTCTTTTACAGATAACCATTAATAAGTATTATGGGTACTCTTATAGGGAATATTTTACAGCAGGATTAGATGTAGTTGTAAAAAGATTGAAACCTATAGCTATAATTGTTTATGGAAGTGCGCCTGACTATATATTTAGTACATATAAAGAACAAGGCATTAAAGTGTATCAATTCGATAGCTCATTTGCCACTTCTCACAAGAAGGTGGTGTAATGGGAGCAGGTTTTCATGGAGGATTCGGAAAAACATCGGGCTCTAATGAACGATATAGGATAGGTAAAATTGTAGAGCCTATTTCTAAAACGTATGAAATGGCATTAGATCCCGTGAAATATGCTGAAGCAGTAGTGAAGAAATATAATATTAATTTAAAGGGATCTGGTCAGGTTGTGAAGATTGTTTTTAATCCCAAACTTGGAATGGGACAATTTGGAAGAACTAGAAAAGATGCTCCTAATGTAATAGAGATAGGTCCAAGTGCTTTGTATAGCGAAAAGCAATTAGCGAATACTATCGCGCATGAACTTAATCATGTCAGAAGTTATCTTCGTGGAGGTAAGGCACCAGAAGAAACAGCGTATCCCGCTGGAGATGCATTACAAAGTTATATAGAAGGAGGTAGATGATATGTGGATAGATGATGATAGATTAACTCAAGAAGATTTTGGTATAGGCACATACCCCAAAAAGTGTCCTATATGTGGAAAAGATAGTATCCATTTGCTGATGTATAGGCATAGTGAGATGTCGACAAATGGAGCTTGTTGGATATGGTGTAGTTCATGTGAAAAATATTCACATATAAATGTTACAATACCTGATTGGTGGGATAATTATGACAGGCTTGGATCAGATAAGCTTTTTGCTTCTCCGGAACATAATATTGATGATGAAAGGGAGAATATTGATAAGTGGGTAAATAAACTTATTAACGAAAAAGTGGATACTCCCAAAGAAGAACCTAAATCTATAAATGAAGATAAAACATTATACGTGATAAAAATCAATACGCAAAAGATATTGACGGAAGAAAAGGCTGAATTAGCGGCACAATTATGTCGATGTGATAAGGAACAAGCAATTAATATGATTGAAAATCATGGCTTTGAGCTTTATCCTATGCCAGCTGCTGATATCAGTTTAGTAAAAAAAGAGCTGGAGTTTAAGAAATTCGATTTTACTGTATCGCCTGAATATAAGTGGTGAATTAATGTGGATTGATTATTACCCACAGGGAAAGAAGAGGTGATTTGAATGAACTTAATAAGTGTTGGTTTTTACAAAGAAATGCCACATAATGGTGGTACACAGATATCTATAAAGGATTATATAGGTAAACAGGTTGAGTATATCGATGAAATCTGTAACTATCTTTCTATGAATGAAGCATTTATAGTTAGCCCGGGAGTTGTACAAGATGTGATAAATCCTGAAAAGGGTAATTCTGGTACACCTAGTTTATACACAGATGGAAAATGGGTTTGGTCAGGTGATTTAGCTTATTACGTTAAAAACTATAAACTGAAGCTTCTGGATGAGTTTATAGATACTATGAAAGGCAATTCATGGATAAATGATTTTGATATAAGTAGCATTGATTTTGACACGCTTAAGCTTGATGGTGAAGACTTCTAGTATAGAGTTTGCAAAATAGCTGGACTTAATGTGACGAATGTTTTTCCAAGAGTGCGTGACTGAAAACGTAGGCGTAGCGGGCTACGTCGAGG
>JAEELH010000109.1 GCA_016288825.1 Lachnospiraceae bacterium
CCTTGGGTCCCAGTACCTTACCAAGACGTCCGACAACGCCCATCATGTCAGGTGTAGCTACAACAACATCGAACTCAAACCAGTTCTCGTTCTGGATCTTGGGGATCAGTTCCTCAGCGCCAACGAAATCAGCGCCTGCCGCCTGAGCCTCATCAGCCTTGGGTCCCTTTGCGAAAACAAGGACTCTGACTGTCTTACCGGTTCCGTGAGGAAGTACAACAGCTCCGCGGATCTGCTGATCTGCATGACGTCCGTCGCATCCTGTACGGATATGTACCTCTACCGTCTCATCGAACTTTGCTACGGCATTCTTCTTTACGATTGAAAGTGCCTCAGCAGGATCGTACTGATCGGATCTGGTATATGTCTTAAGTGCTTCTTGATATTTCTTTCCTCTTTTCATAATGTCCTCCTGTGGTTATCGGAGCGAGGAGCTCCTCCCATAGTGTCTTGCGATAAGAGCTAAATTAAATAGTATCTACAGGTTAGTCAACAACCTCAACGCCCATGCTGCGAGCGGTACCTGCGATCATGCTGATAGCCGCATCGATGCTTGCTGCATTGAGATCCTTCATCTTGGTCTCAGCGATCTCCTGAAGCTGAGCACGTGTGATCTTTGCAACCTTTTTCTTGTTAGGCTCGCCTGAAGCCTTGTCCAGCTTGCATGCCTTCTTGATCAGAACAGCTGCAGGGGGAGTCTTCGTAATAAATGAAAAGCTCCTGTCTGCGTAAACTGTAATGACTGTGGGGATGATTGTATCTCCCATATCTGCCGTCTTGGCATTGAACTGCTTTGTGAACTCCACGATGTTTACTCCGTGCTGTCCGAGAGCAGGGCCAACAGGCGGTGCCGGAGTTGCTTTGCCGGCAGGTATCTGTAACTTGATATAGCCTTCTATCTTCTTAGCCACTTTGCTTCCTCCTCATATAAACGTAAGTTTATAACTTCTTGACGTCTGCGAAACTGATCTCAACCGGTGTCTCCCGGCCGAACATCTCTACGTTGATCGTAACGGTCTGCTTACCGTGATTCATAGCTGTAATGATGCCCGTAGTATCCTTCCATACTCCTCCGATAACGGATACGGTATCACCCTCATCAAAGTCAACCTCAATGGGTGCATCTGTTCTGATGCCAAGTGATCTCATCTCCATCTCCGAAAGGGGTACCGGCTTACTTCCGGGGCCGACAAAACCCGTAACGCCGCGAGTATTGCGGACAACATACCAGGTGTCGTCATTCATGATCATATTGATAAGTACATATCCGGGGAACATCTTCTTGGAGACCTGCTTGCGGACACCGTTCTTAAGCTCGGTAACGTCCTGCATGGGAACTCTCACCTCAAGGATCTGCTCCTCCAGATGACGATTCTCAACGGTCTTGTCGATATTCGCCTTGACTTTGTTCTCATAACCCGAATAGGTATGAGCTACATACCAATGTGCCTCTGCCATTCTTTCCTCCATCACGGAACCGGGATCATCCCTAAGCGCCGATTGCGATAAGCTTATCTACACCAAACTGAATGACCATGTCAAAGAACACGATCAAAAGAGCGAGTATAACGGATGCCACACATGTAGCTGTCGTCTGACGCGCGATTGTGTCTCCATCAGCCCATACGATCTTGGCAAACTCTGACTTAATCCCGCTCCACCAAGTAGAAATACTCTTCTTTTCCTTTACTTCTGCCATGTGCTCACCCCTTACTTTGTTTCCTTGTGAAGGGTATGCTTACGGCAGAAACGGCAGTACTTCTTGGTCTCCATCCTGTCAGGATGAAGCTGCTTGTTCTTGGTAAGATTGTAGTTTCGCTGCTGGCACTCTGTGCATGCCATAGTGATCTTTATACGCACAACTTCCACCTCCTTGGTTATTAGGGACTCTATTTACACAAAAAAAATAAGCCCCCTGGCTCTTATTCGCTCCGATAAGATACCACAATTCGGGGGCCTTGTCAAGTACAAGTTATTTTCTGCCGTGAAGCAGAGGAGAAATATTCTTATATATAAGAAGTGTTACTACAACTGAGCAGATAGCCTTAAAGAATGTAAAAGGAACGTTGAAGATAAGAAGGCACTGCCACAGCTCGGTAACGGAGCTCAGGATCAGCTGATATGCTCCTACGATAGCTTCCTCCGGCATGAAGTTCTCATATACCGGGTAGATGATGAAAAAGTTCACCGGGAAGGAGATGACTGCCATTGCGATGGCTCCGGTAAGTGCACCGATAACAGCGGTCTTCTTTGTCTTGCTGCGCTTGTAGATGATACCTGCAGGAATAACAAAGGCTGCACCCAAAAGGAAATTACAAAGCTCTCCAACGCCACCGGTCTGGGTCTGGGTCAGATGCAACAGATTCTTGATCAGGCAGACTGCGCCTCCGCTGACAGGTCCCAAAGCAAAGGATGCGATAAGGGCCGGCAGCTCGGAAAAGTCAAGCTTGATGAAGCTGGGCATCAGGGGAATGGGAAATTCGAAGAACTGCAGGATAAATGCTATCGCTGAAAGCATGGCAGTAACGGTCATTACCCTGACCTTGCTGCTGCTCGCGCTGCCCTCGGCTTCCCATGTCTTAGTTACGTCACTCATTTTAAAAACCTCCTTAGCAGTACCAGAAGCCTTCAATGAAAAAGCCCCGCGAAAAACGCGGGGCCACAAAGAAACCACAATAAAACTGTGCTTTATCTTCTCCCATCCAGACTTTACTGTCGGTTCCGGAATCTCACCGGATCAGCACCAAGCTCGCCTGGCGCTCACGGACTTCCCATAAGGGTTCACCGTCGGTCGGGAATTACACCCTGCCCCGAAGACTTCTATTCAATTGCAACAATAATACTATAATAATTATAGTCTCTTCTGTCAAGCAATAAATCCTAAAGCTTTATATCCTTCAGAATATTTCCAAGACTGCTTCCGAAGCTGCCCTTGTCCTTACGGGGAGCATCCTTGTCCCTGCGGGGCTGATTGACTTTCTTTCCTGATGGCTTTTTGCCCTTGGATCCTGCAGGCTTGCCGGAACGCTTCTTTGGCTCCTCGGACTTCTCCCGGGGCACGGGCTTTCCGTTCTCTCCCGCAACGTCACCCTTGCCGATCCTCATGGAAAGAGCGATACGCTCCTTCTTCACATCAACATCCAGAACCTCTACATCAACAATATCTCCCACCGATACAGCCTCAAGGGGATGCTTGATAAAGCGGTCCGTCATATGGGAAATGTGAACCAGGCCGTCCTGATGAACTCCTATATCCACAAAAGCACCAAAATCAACTATATTCCTGACAGTGCCCTTAAGTACCATCCCGGGCTTTAAGTCCTCAAGAGAAAGGACATCGCTGCG
>JAEELH010000110.1 GCA_016288825.1 Lachnospiraceae bacterium
TTCGCTAGCGCAGGTGGAATTAAAAATCTTTAGTTTTCAGAAGCCGGTGATGATCGGGCGCAACTGGCGCTTCGATTTAGTGTTTATTGTAAAATATAAATGTAGGTTGTTGCAGACCCCAAATGCAGAAAGTTGCAGAGTAAAAATGTAGGTTGTTGCAACTACATTTTGTAGGTTATTGCAAGACTTTCTGAAGTATCTCAGGAAAGGGAGGTGCCAGATAAGCAGGTAGCCCCCAAGTCGGATACTAAATGATCCATTGCGGACATACAGACAATTCTATATCCTTGTAGTGTTGTGCTTAATCAATACTACGAAGGAGGAAAGGAGTATGACATCAATGGATCAAATCCATCGTATCAGAGATTTGTACTATGGGCAAG
The DNA here is from genome assembly GCA_016288825.1 of Lachnospiraceae bacterium. Lineage (GTDB taxonomy): Bacteria > Bacillota > Clostridia > Lachnospirales > Lachnospiraceae > Weimeria. The sequence continues at coordinate 384 of JAEELH010000110.1, forward strand.
ATAAGTCTCTGACAGAAATCGCCAGCATAGAAAAACTTGACTGGCGCACAGTCCGCAAATATGTGGACATGGAGGACTTTAACGAATCGCCTTCCCGCCCAGACGAGGAAGAACATTCTTCAAAGCTTGACCCGTTCAAGCCGCTCATTGACAAATGGCTTATAGAGGACAAGAAGGCTCCCCGCAAACAACGCCATACGGCCAAGAGAGTCCACAGACGCCTCAAAGACGAAGCGGAGGGATATGATTGCTCATATCGCCTAGTAGCCACCTATGTGGCAGAAAAGAAGAAAGAACTCCGTCTTAAAAAACAGGAGGGATATCTTCCTCTTGAGCATCATCCGGGAGAAGCACAGGCTGATTTTGGCTATGCCGACTTCTACGAAAATGGCAAGCTGCATCATGAGGCGAAGTATCTTGTCCTCAGCTTTCCATACAGCAACGGCGGATATCTCCAGCTCAACTACGGTGAAAACATGGAGTGCCTTCTGGAGGGATTGGTAGCAATGTTTGAATACATTGGCGGAGTCCCTACAGAAATCTGGTTTGACAACACCAGAACCATTGTCACTGAAATCATCAAAGGCGGCGGACGCGAAGTTACAGATCGCTTTCAGCGCTTCTGTGAGCATTACCGTTTCAAACCCGTATTCATGAACCCTGAATCCGGCTGGGAGAAAGGCAACGTAGAGAACAAGGTTGGCTATCTGCGTCGTAATGAACTCGTCCCGGTTCCAAGGTTCGAACAGTTGACTGTAAAGAACAAGGAACTGCTTATCGCCTGTGATAAGGACATGGAACGCGAGCATTACGATGATGAGGATGACCGCTTTATCTCTGAGTTGTTTCAGGAAGACAAGGCTGCGCTATTGCCCCTTCCTTCGGTTCCGTTTGATACATCTCTCTATACCACCGCCAAGACGGATAAATATGGGAAGTTCACACTTGATGCGGGAAAACACCGTTATTCTGCATCACCTGCCTTCTGTGAAGAAGCCGTGCGCCTGCATATCACGTCTTCGGAAGTGATAGTCATGGACAGTGACCTTCATGAGGTGGTCAGACACCGCAGGCTGTATGGCGATGACCATGAAAGCATGGACTGGATCCCGTACCTTCGCCACATAGCCCGTAAACCCCGTTCCCTCAAGAATAGCGGCATCTATGACATGATGCCGGAGAACATGCGGATTTACATGGATGGCTGCGAAAGCAAAGACCGCGGAAGAGTTCTTAAAGTCCTTGCCGAACTGACCGAGCGTAGCGGCTTCGAAAGTGCACTGACAACCGTCAACAAGGCTATTGAACACCAGGCAACAGATCCGGACAGCCTTATGAGCCTTTACAGACGCACATATATGGATGTTCCGCCATTGCCTTCAATTGAAGCTTCCGAGGCAATCCCGAAGATGAAACTGATCATGTTCCCTTCGGATCTTATGGCTTTGGATGCCGTCCTTGTGAAGAGAGGTGCATCGAATGGCTGACCTTAAGGAATCCATTGCAGCATGCTGTAAGCAGCTGCGAATATCTGCAAACTTTGCAGATATGGCCATGTCTCAGGAAGGAGATACACACCAGCAATACCTTTACAACCTTTTGCGCAACGAAGTTAAATACAGAACCGAACGGCGCAAGAGCAAGCTTCTTAATACAGCCGGATTTCCAAAGATGTATACGCCTGAGCAGTTCAGAACCGATGAGATTGATTTTCCATCCGGTGTTTCTCTGGATTCCTTGCTGGACTTGGAATTCTATCACAAGGGAGAGAATCTCATTTTTTACGGAAGCACGGGAACCGGAAAGACAATGCTTTCCACGTTAGTAGGAATTGCAGCCTGTAACTCCGATATACCGGTGAAGTTCTATCGAACCGCTGGACTTATCAATCTCTTCTCCGAAAGCAAAGCCAAGGGAAACCTTGGAGCTTTGAAGAAGAAGCTTAATACCGCTCAGATCCTTATACTCGATGAATTCGGATATGTACCGTATGACCGTACCGGAGCGCAGCTCCTGTTTGATTATCTGTCCGAAATCCATGAGCAGAAATCCGTGATTCTGAATACGAATCTGGAATTCTCACAGTGGGTCAATGTTTTATATGACGAACGCATGACCACAGCGCTTATCGGACGTCTTACGCATCATGTGGAGCTCGTACTCTTCCCTGGCGGAAACAACCGTTTAAGGGAATCGAGCATCAATGAAGCTTGGGGCAGGATTAACACTCAGGAGGTTGGTAATAATGGCGAGAAATAAAGTTTTCAACGTACACAATCTATATCCGAAAGACTACTGTTTTGACTATGAGGCATTTGAAGCAGATCCTGAAGGCTATGTGTTTACTCCAGAAGACATAGCCTACTACAACGCAATGGAGCTTGAGCGATACGAGCGGGAAGTTCCCATGACCTACTACGAAAAGACGCTCCTGCGAAAATGGGTAATGTCTGGTCATAATCCACGTGAGATGCCCCCTTCCAGGTATCTTTGCCTGACAGGATCTGAGCCCTACGATTTCCTTGATGTCCATCGCATGGATAAAGAGATCCGGAAGGACATGAAGGGAATGAGCAAGGCAGAACAGAAAGCCTACCTCATGGAATATATGGGTTGGACGGATGATGAACTTTCTGCAGAAGACTCAGGTTTCTTAGAACCAACGGAGTGGGATCAGGATCATCCATTCGATTTATAAAAGTAACTCGATAACGGTATGTCAGCATTGGATTTGCCGGTCTTAACTGGCCGGCATAACCCTTTGCAATAACCTACAAAATGTAGGTGCAACAACCTACAAAACCGTTTTGCAACAACCTACATTTTTATTTTGCAACTTTCTGCAAAAGGGGCTTGCAAAAAACACATCGAGGAAATCATTTTACAATTAAGCCTTATGGCATAAAATCAGATCCTCTATCAATGTTTCATTACCTTATTGGATATAATGCAATAAACGTTTCTCCTAAAGTCGGAGATAAATACAAAGTGGCATCCAATGTTCTCAGTTTCAGAATGTCAAGGCTCGACTCTGTCGAAATTCAATATTTGTCTTCAGGGAAACTTACCGCGAAAGAATTAGATACAATAGAAAATGAAATAGAAAAGAAAGGTGTTCAATTCGTTACCAGTGAAAAATCCATAATTAAAGTTTGGCTGTCCGATGCAGGCATAAAGCGATACGAATCTCAAGCTCACCTTCGTCCTCCCGTGTCAGGTATAGACCCGAAAGATCCTCACATATATTGTTTCGAATGTACGGATGCTCAGATTCTGTTCTATTTTTTTGAATTTGGAAAAGACGCAAAAATAATCAGTCCATCAGAGCTTTCAGAAAAATTCAA
>JAEELH010000111.1 GCA_016288825.1 Lachnospiraceae bacterium
CTGAACTTCCTTCCAGAGACAGATCTCCAATGTAGATATTTTCAAATTCGTTTTTCAGATCCTGCTTTTCTGCGATTTCGAAAGCCTTGTCATATATCATTTTTTCGGCTTCGGCATCATACCTGTCGTCATCGCCGGTGGTGTGGTATGCCACTTTTCGGATTTCCGCAGCTGCCAGCTTTATGAGAAATTCGTTGTTATTAAAAATCTTCTCCTGTACATTAAAGTCGTTGCCGCCTGAGAGATTAAGCACTCTGTTGTCAAGTGTTGTAAGTTTGCGGAATATATTGTCCCGAATGGTATTCAGATTACCGTTGATAATAACCCCCATCTGATGGTCGCTAAGATCACCGCCATCCATTCCCAGCGTAGCTGCGTGGCGAAGGATGCCGGTTATCTGATTTTTTCTGTCACGGTAGTCGTTGGGGGTAGTGGGGTTGGCTCCCAGTATACCTGCAACCTTCTGTGCATAGAGGCGGATGGGGGACTCAGGAGCTGAGGCAGTTTTGGTAAGAGTCCGCTCCACGGCAGAATGATATGCACCGGTCTCGCTTATGATCCGGCTTATCAGCTCTCTGGAAAGAGGGAGTGCACTGCGGTTTTGTTTATCGTGAAGCTCCAGAAGGGATATGAGCTGGGGCCTGTAGTATTCTCCGTCTTCCTCACCAAGGTGAGCGATGACTACTTCTGCAAAGCGTTCCCTGATGAGTCTGTTAAGCTCGGACGGTTTGCCTTTTGATCGTGAGAAATAGCCGTTGTTAATTATATGAAGTCCGCTTTCGGACATCTCTATCTGGCCACGGTTCTTTTCGCCTATCATTGAGGCAAAATCCTCATAGGAAAGCCCCTGAACGCTTGTCTTTGCTTTTTCCGAACTTTTTCCGGATATTTTGTCTGCCAGTTCAAGCTCTGTTTTCTTTTCATGTAAAAAGAATTCGTGATAGGTTTTATATCTGCCGGCCTTAATAGATTCGTTAGTATTGGTGCTTTTAATAAGTTCGTTGATTTGCTCGGCATTCGGTTTATTATTAATGATGTAATAATCGGCGGATGCTTCTATGCCCCGGGAGGCGGCATTCTTGGAAACAACACCCATCAAAGCCTGGGCCTGATTGATCTTGGCACGCAAAAGTGACCTGACATCCTCAGGGATATCCTTGTATTGGTTGTAATTGCCCAAAACCAGCTTTTTCAGTGACAATGTCCTTCTTATCATGCGAAAGAAATTATCCGTGTTTTCGCAAAGCCACTCCTCATTTAGCATAGATTCGGAAAAGTTGTATGATAAAACTTCTTCAATGAATCCCTGAACCATGGAGGCCTTTTCTTCGCCATCGGAATGGAAGTTGTGCACAAAGGTTTGGTTTTCCTGTACATGTTCAGGTGAAACCGTCCAGTTTTCACCTTCCTGCTTTGCCTCGTGGGGTATCCACGCATCAAGTCCTTCAGCCGCCGGGGCGTTCCCACGGGCAATTTTGTAAGCTTCCTCGTTGCCGTAGCGAAGCTTTTCGTGTGTCCTTTGTAATCTCAGATCCAAAAGCGTGAGATGGGTATTGCCGGTTTTGGTCTTAAGGCTGGCAAGCTCGGCCTTGTCCCGGGATAATCTGCTGCGGTATGCGGAATTTTTGGCAGCGAGGGTGTAGGCAGTCTGGGGACCTTTTTTTCCGATACGCCCCTCAGTGCGGATGGTCTTCAGATTCATCCTGAAAAGACTGGTGTATTTTGCAGTGCTGCTTTTGGTATCGTGGGACTTTCTGACACGGTCGGCAGCTTTCATATCATGGAGGTCTTTAACACTTTTTATTGCATCGTCCTTATCTTTTTGCTCACGCATAAGGTCAAAAAAAGATTTTTCGTTTGCAAATTCGTTTAAATAGAGATTTTTGTCTGACATAACTCCCTCTCCTATAACCTAAAAAAATACAAAACTGCATACGCCGGGTTCAAGACTGTCCGAAACCGCGTATCCCCGGGAATAAAAAAAGGAAATCAGGGTTTCTGCTTCCTCGTCATTCTCAAATATGTCTGCCCGGTATACCATATCACTTGTTTCATTATTAAAAGTACTTATAAGAGTATCAAGCATTTCGGATGCGACGCCTTGTCGCCTTTCGTCGGGTGTAACAAAAAGAGAATCTATTATAAACAGCTTTTCTCCTTCCGTATGCCCGGCTAGTGCGCCTACTGCCAGCTGCTCCCGGGAGGCGCCGATAACAAGAAGATCCTCTGCGCCCAAAAGCTCCGACAGTATCAGGCTGCTGAAATCACTGTTATTGTCAACAAGTCCAATTTCGTACATATCCTTCTCCTCTGTAAAAAATAGTTATATATCTGACGAACGAGGAAAATGCAAATTTATTTGCATTTGACGACCGTATGCGATAACAGGCGCTTTGCGCCTGTTATACCACGAAAGCACGAGCAAAGTAAACGCTTGCGTTTATTTTGCGACGCTACGAGATAACCGTCGCTCTGCGGCGGTTATACCACAAAAATGTGCACAATAGTTACACGCTTCTCCCATTATATCAGATATTGAATGAGTCCTCACACGTAATTTTTTTATCTTTCACTGTAAATATGTTATACTTATAAAAGTGCTGATTTATCACAGTCGGTGAGAATACCACGTCCTTCTATGGCGGGGCGCACTTGAATCAGCGTTTCCTTAAAAAGCCGTTTTGAAGCATGAGAACTTATACATTAAAGAGTTTCTTGCAAAGATACACTCTGGAATGGGGAAAAGATGATTTACAATGATTTTAAAGGCTTAAAGCTGGGTCGCGCGACAAAGTAGTCCGAAGGGAGAGCATACTTATGGCAAAAAAAAACACCGGAAAATTTTATCAGGTATCTACTTTGCAGGCATTGGCACTTGGATTTTCAAAGTCGGTTATGTATTTGACATAAGCCTTGCAGATGGTAGTGCTTCTTTTTGCAGGATCACAAGTGTAGAGATCAAGATTACCGACTCCCCCGCATTTGACACCTATGCACTTAAAAGAGCTTCACAGGAGGAGATTAAGAGCGTGGAGCAGGGGAAGAATTAAGAAAGTTAATGCGTTCGGCTGTTTTTGATGAGTGGCTGATGGAAAAGATGACCACAATGGATAATTAGGTAGAGGCCCAATAATCTTTGTGTTGTGAAATGTATGCTCAGGGTGTATTATTGTGGTAGTGGAGGTGATCGTTATGTGCCAGATAGCTCTTTCAATTCCAAACGAAGTGATGTTTGATACTAAGATGAACAACAAGGAGACAGAGGAATTTGTCAGAAAGGCTGTTGCCCTTAGGTACTATGTGAAAGAGGGCGTTTCTCTGGGATATTGCGCGCAGATTGCAGGATTATCAAAGGGCGATTTTATTCGTTTTTTGGGCGAAAACAAGATATCGATCTTCCGGTACGACTCGGAAGATGAGCTTATGGAGGATATAAGGAATGCGTAAAGTTGTTGTTAATACAACGCCTATTATCGCTCTTTCAGGAATCCATAGGCTTGAATTATTGAGAGATTTATATCATGAGATATATATTCCCAAAGCTGTTTTAGAGGAAGCAAAAGACGAGCCGGCTTATTCTTTGGTCAGAAATAATCAGGAATGGATACATGTTGTAGAAGTGCCGGA
>JAEELH010000112.1 GCA_016288825.1 Lachnospiraceae bacterium
CCCGGCGGTGACGGTTCCTATTATTGCAGATGCATGCACGCTGTAGTTCCCATAGACATTTCCATGTGCGACAGTTGTCCGCTTCATTTCGTATCACCTTCCGGTGATGAAAACTGCAGATACTTCGTTCCCCGTGGTGTAGATGAAGATGCCTGGACTCCCGACGAGCAGATGGAACAGGTAAGCCTTTGGATCGAGAAAGGCATGGATGACTGCTTCCCCTATTTTGTTGAAGGTGACAACGAGGGTTCCCTTTTAGTTGAGGCTGCAGTGAGATTTGCCGCCAGAGCCCACTTTGGAGATCTTCGCAAGGGCAACAAGATCCCCTACATTGCTCACCCCGTTGAAGTCATGATGCTCACGCGCCGTATGACTGACAAGTCTGAAGTCATCGCCGCTGCTGCTCTTCATGATGTTGTTGAGGATACTTCTGTCACAGTTGATGATATCCGCCGGGAATTCGGTGACGAAGTGGCGTCCCTTGTATGTATGGAGTCAGAGGACAAGCGCGAAAACCTACCTAAGAGCGCGACCTGGAAGATCCGCAAAAGCGAGAACCTTGTTCGTGAGATGAGTGCTCCCATAGATGCCAAGCGCATCATGCTGGCCGATAAAGTATCCAATATGCGCTCTACTCTCCGTGACTTCCGCGAAAGTGGTCACGATATCTGGAACAAATTCAATATGAAGGACGTCCGCGAGCAAGCCTGGTATTATCGAAGCGTTGCCAAGGTCCTCTCAGACCTTTCCGGTGAGGAGATATACGGCGAGTACGTTGCCATGATAGGCGAGGTCTTCAGCGGAGTGGAGTCGCCGGAACTTATTTCATAAAATAATGTACTTGAGCTTATTACTTCAGCTAATGAGCAAACGCGGGACTTTATTACTACGATAAAGTCTTGCGTTTTTTTATATACAAAATGTATTTTTAGGTCCTATTTTCTGAGAACTTATAGACAAATGCCAAAAATGAGTATATACTTATGCGTATAAGTTTGTTAGAAAATTAACGAAATGTATTAGGGAGGAAACTATTATGAAGAATTGGAACAAGCCTATGGCAACAGTAACACCTTTTGTTGCCAATGAGTATGTGGCTGCCTGCTGGGGAGTTGCATGCGACAGACCCGAAGCAGACCCTATTGACGGACACAGCGGCTGGGGCTATGATGAGTACCACAGAGGTGCTGATTGGAAGGACTACTTCCACGAAGACAAGAACTGCGGTTCAGCTGACAACCAGCAGATCCAGTTTAACGAGCAGCATATAGCTGTACGTATGGACGAGATCCGAACCAAGGGACTTGGTGATCTTCCTTGCACCATCGTAGGAAAGAACATTGGTGATGTTAAACCCGGAGATTATATCACCTGGACTACTACTTCCGGTAACCGCACCTGGACACATCACGGCATAGTTACATCCAACGTATACAATCATTCGTAATATATGGCTGAAACAAAGTATATCAATACGTCCGATTTCATACTCAGGCAGATAGGCGGGGAGGCTGTACTTGTTCCCATCGGCGACGCCGGTGAGCTTGAAAACTCCATGATCTCCCTAAACGATACATTTGCTTTTATTATCAGGCAGTTTGAAAGTCCCCGTAGTGTTGCAGAAGTAATATCTGCTGCCAGAGCTGAGTATGAGGATCCTAACGGACTTTTGGAAAAACACATCACAGAAGTAACTCAGGAACTGCTTTCGCGCAACATCATAAAAGAGGCGTAAGATGAGCGTTAAGCTGACAAGTGAAGAGATCCGGCTATTGGAATTGATAGCCGGATCTTTTAATGAAAACAAAAAATGCACGGACCACCACGGAGCCGATCCCAGCCGGGTTCTTAACCTGGCCACTTGTCATGCCATAGCCCCTATCATCTATGACCTTCTCAAAGGGGAGGAACTGTCGACAGACGACAGGGCTATGCTTGAGTCATCGGTTATGGAGACTGCATCCAAGTTTTTCAAATTGCTTTTTCTGGCTCGTGATACGATACGAATTCTGGAGGAAGGCGGAGTCAGCGTTATCCTTTTAAAGGGCGCCTCAGTTGCTTCTCTCTACCCTGTTCCCGAGTACAGACGATCATCGGATGTGGACCTTTTACTTGCAGATCCCGCTGACGTATCCACAGCCGGAGAAATACTTGCGGCTTCGGGTTACCGCCTGATGCATGATGACTACGAAGCCAATCATCACCAGACCTGGGGTTCTCCCAACAATCATGTGATTGAGCTCCACACTACTCTGGTAGAGCCCTTTGACAACAGATCTCTGAACTCCTATATCAATACCCGCTACCTGCTTGGTGGTGATGACATCCGGCGACTCCATATTATGGGGGCTGATCTTCCGGTGTTTTTTGATGACAGACAGGCCCTCCATCTCATGCTGCATATGATGATGGATTTCTACAGGTCCGGATTCGGACTCAAACTCCTTTGCGACTGGGTCGTATTTTGGAACAGGATCCTTGAACCGAAATATATTGAAACCTTTATCAAAGATGTTCGCAGCTGTCACGCCATGGCATTTTTGTCAGTTATCACCAGCAGCTGCATTCGCTACCTTGGTCTGAAGTCGGACAAAAGTTGTTCACTTTATATCCAAGATGACAAAATCTGTTACCAAGGCGGATCATTCTGCGAATATTTGGATGAAAACATCTGCCTTGAGTTTTTATCCGATGTTATTGACGCCGAGCGCCACGGCAAACCGGATGCTACGCGAATGGTTGCAATGAAAAAAGCCGGTCTGGGAGGCCTCATAAAAGAGTACCATCACCAAACCGTACTTTCATTTCCAAAAGCATCCAGGGCTATCATCACCCTGCCCTTTCTGTATCTTGTCATGCTGATAAGATTTCTAAAGAACAACCGCACTACTCGTGGCGGGATCTCAACCCGGGATATCATCGACGAATCCATGAAAAGAAGCCGCATGATCAAGAGGATCGAAGATTCTTGTAAAGATCCGTGATCTGATGTCTGAGGGGGATCATATTGATCCAAATATGTTTAAAAAACAACCACCAAAAGCTGTAAGGGCCCAGGATGCGGCCCTTTCTTTTTACCCTTGTCACAACCGCAAAGATAAGGGACTCCGGGATCGGACCCTCGATCTGTGTCTGGTTGTCCCCCAGAAAATAATAGTCCTTTCCCTTTTTTCTCACTATCCTGTGCATCACATACTTGCCGTCCGGCCTTCTGAAAAAGGCCATGTCCCCACGCCGAAGGGGCCTTTTGGGGCGGCTGAAGTAGATCACATCCCGTCCATGGTACAAAAATGGTGCCATGCTATTGCCGGTGATGATCATGGAGGCCTCGTGGCCTGAGTCAACAATATCTTTTAAAGTGTCTAAATAATCATTTGTATCGATCATAACACTCCCTCAAGAACACGCACTGCTTCCTCCGATATATCACATCCAAGATGATATACCGGCACCTGGGAGATCAGTTCGTCCAAAAGATCCATAGATGATATCTGTGCAGAACGATCCCAGGAGTTGACAGTTATCTCACTGTAGAGTTTTGAAAAAGACTGCATGGGTGACAACCTCTCTACCCTGTTTTCTTTTTCCTGAGACAAGGTAACTATTGCCCTGATGGGGTGTTTTGTATTATTACAGATCTCAGATGAACCACATACCGGCCATCCGCAGGCATACCACTCTCCCTCACCTCTCACAAGCAATGCCCTGTCACCGTTTTGAACACGGCTGCCTCTGTACTTTTCCCAGAGCCCTGCCTGGGTTGATTTTCCCACACCCGAAGGTGCCGAAAAAAGAACAGCCTCTCCATCATGCTCCATATAAGCACAATGCAATACCAGGTCTCCCTCCTCATATGCTCTTTTTTCAAGTGCGAACATGGAAGAAAAAACCGTATCAAGCCCCAAAAGATCGCTGTAAGCTTTATCCAGTTCAATACTGATATTATTATCAGGCAGCTCCGTATA
>JAEELH010000113.1 GCA_016288825.1 Lachnospiraceae bacterium
GCGCCATACCTACTGAAAATATGGCTAGATAGGAATAAAGATCTCCGCCTTTTAAGCTGAGGAAGTATTGCAGGAACAAAAAACATGTTACCAGCAGAAAGATACCTGCAGCGTATAGAATGCATTCCTCACCGGCAAAGAAAAGTCCGTCAACGGTGATGGTAAGAAATCTGTCTACGCTTAAAGAGCAGGTTAAAAAGAGATCACTTTCACCCTCCATGGTAAACATTGCCGTTGTATCACCGGGAGAAAGAGCTTTGAAACGAAGATCCAGTTGTTGTCCTTTCGTGCGGATCTTTTCTATCTTAACAATGCCCTCTGTGTCAAAGTCCGTAATCAGACTTGCCGGGGGATCTGCCCATTGGCCCTGGGTTTCAAAACCGGGATTGGGGCGGGAAACGGTCAGAGTATTTCCAAAAGCTATCTTATAAATAAAGCATGCAATTATCAGCACTATGGCTATGACAGCCATTTTTACGGAAATCTTTTTCATATCATACATCCTTTCTTATGAGACCACATTATAACAGACTGAAATTTATAATTCTAGCAAGGTATAGTAGACATTCTGTAGGACAGGCTGTGATAGAGTCCCTTTCAGAACGAAAACAATCAAAGTCAAGGAGGAAGAAATGAAAAAGAATATCTTCAACAAATTAATGACACTTGCTCTTGTGGGAGCATTACTTGTACCTTCAGTTCAGACACAGGCAGCTTCCAAGGCAGCTACAGCTAAGAAGGCACTGGTTGCCAAGGCTGAGAAGATCGCTATTGCAGATGCAAATAAGAGATCAGTTATTCCGATAGAGTATGGTCTTGTTGATATCAACGGAGATAAGATCACAGAGATGGTGACTGCTCAGGGTGCGAATACATATACACTTACTATTTATTGTTATGCATCTAAAAAGGTTAAGAAGCTTGCTACAGTTAAGGATGCATATGCCGTATATAAGGACACCAAGGGCAAGAAGATCATTGTTGAAAGCGGTAATTCCGATACCGGCGCAATGGCATATACCGAGTATACCATGAACAAGAAGGGTACCAAACTTGTCAAGAAGGATGCATATACTTCTACTAACAGCGGCAGGACATTCAAAAAGAATGGCAAGAAGATCTCTTCCAAGGCTATGGAGAAATATACTCAGGCAGTGACCAAGCTTAAGTCTGTTAATCTCCAGACACCCGCATCAGCTCAGGAGATCTACGATGGTAACACAGCATTCAATGTGCTTAGCGGATCAGTTGAGCTGCTTAAGGGCGCTTCAGTTGAGGTCAAGCTTTATTCAGTAGAGGCTACTGATAAGGGCGAAGAGAAAAAGAGGTTAAGTCCGTAACCATGGAAGCAGGCAAGACTGTTACAGATGAAGCAGCTACCATCGGTATCTTCAATCTCAATGATCCTAAACTTATAGAGGGTGAGGAGTATAGAAGTCAATCGTATGATGATGAGAATACTTGCATTATGACTACTGTTCCCGAGAAAACTGTGGGTACTATCCTTCCCGGATTTACTCTTCCTGAAGGAACCATGGAAGTTATCGCAAAATATACTGTCAACAGAGATGGTCATCTGATTGATGTAGACTTTACATGCAATACCGTCATCTCCGGACCTTTTGCAGAATACACATTTACTTATAAAGAGTAATTACCCCCTCCTCCTATAGGAATTATATTTGAAGGAGAACAAAATGAAGACGAGAAGAACACTATCCCTTATTCTGATCCTTGCCATGATCCTGGGTGTATTTCCTGCCATGTCATCGCAGGCAAAATCCAAGGCCGCAAGTATCTATTCGGACTGTAAGAAGATAACACTTCGTTACAGCGATCGTTATGATAATAAACTGGCAAGCTTCGCCACCATTGGATTCGAGTCATGCATTGAGAACAGTAAAAAGAATGCAACCTATTCAATAGTGATCAAAAATAAAAAGATTGCAAAGGCAGTGAAAAATACCTGGTCTGAAGACACGGATCCCACCGTGATCTATGCTACAGGCACAGGCTCCACTACAGCTACTGTTTATGAGAAGGATAAAAACAGCAAGAAAAAGAAAGCCATCGGAACTATTAAGATAAAGGTTAAAAAGGCCACAATGGCGGATGCTGCCGATCAGTCCATGTATACTGCTAATAATATGAAATATAACGCTTGGCTCAAATTGAACCTTCGTGAAAGCGATAAGTATTTTGATCTGGACAGTTATCTTTTCAACAATGTATTAAACGATAAAAAGGTAGGCATCAGTTTCAAGAAAAGCGAGTATACGCTCACATGTAAGGAATCGGAATACGGTGATCAGAGTGTGGCTTCCGTATCCGAAAACGGACTTGTTACCGGCCATAAAGCAGGTGATACCCTTTTTGAGTATTGTATTACCTTCAAGGACGGTTCACAGTCGGATAACAGTATGTCCGTTAAGGTGACCGATTCCGTACTAAAAAAAGAAGGAAAGTACAACATCAATAATATCAGAAATCAGATAGTTGGTCTCAATACTCCCGTTGAGCTTTCGGACGGCACAAAAACACCCCTTATCAACTTTGATAATGCGGCCACTACGCCTTCCTTTAAGCCAGTTCAGGATGAGGTCAATGAAAAGCTTGATATGTACGGTTCCATCGGACGAGGCTTTTCACAAAAGTCCAATTACTCAACAGATATCTACAATGACACAAGGGATAAGGTTCTTGAGTTCGTAGGAGCTGATCCCGAAAAATACACTTGCTTTTATGTAAACAATACTACGGACGGTCTTAATAAACTTGCATCTGCTCTTATCGAGAAAAAGTCTGAAATCGTACTTACAACTCGTATCGAGCATCATGCCAATGACCTTTCCTGGCGTGAGCGCTGCAAGGTTATCTACGCTGAGGTAGATGACAACGGTCGTATCATTTATGATGATATTGAAAAGCTTTTGAAGAAAAACAAGGGCAAGGTCAGCTACGTATCGGTTACGGCAGCATCCAATGTTACAGGGTATGTTACCGACGTTCACAAGGTTGCGAAGATCGCCCACAAGTACGGCGCTAAGATCGTAGTTGACGGAGCGCAGATCGTAGCTCACAGAAAGTTCTCCATGCTAGGCGAGACTGAGGATGAGAACATCGACTTCCTTGCTTTTTCTGCCCACAAGATGTATTCCCCCTATGGAGGCGGTGCGGTAGTAGGTCTTTCCGAAGAGCTTAACAAGCATATGCCTACCTTCTACGGTGGCGGTACCATAACCATTGTAGGTGATGACTGGCAGCACTACAAGGAAGCTCCTGCCCGTTATGAGGCCGGATCACCTAACTATCCCGGAGTAGTTGGTCTTGGAAAAGCCATCGAAGTCCTCAATGATGTAGGTTTTGATGACATCCAGGCACATGAAAAAGTTCTTAACCGTCGTCTCATTGATGGACTTAAAAAGTATGACAATGTTATCATCTACGGTGATTCGGAAAACATCGATGATCGCGTAGGCGTTGTTACTTTCAACTTTACGGACATCAATACCAAGCTTCTTGCGGAGAAGCTCTCCGAGATGGGTGGCGTTGCTACAAGACGCGGAGCCTTTTGTGCACATCCCTACGTATGGAGACTTATGGGCATCCCTGATTCAGCTCTTGAAAGCTTTGAGGGATGCGCAGATGCCAAGACTCCCGGTATGGTACGTGTAAGCTTCGGTATCTACAATACCACTGAAGAGGTTGATAAGTTCCTCGAGATCCTTCCCAAGGCTATGGCAGCTGCCAAAGAAGAGGGTGAAATGCTCGACGTAGTTCCTGCATATTAAAACAAATATCAAATTCAAAGGTACCGGGTGCATATCATTTGCACCCGGTATTTTCGTGATTTTTAGCTTATTTTTGCCTTTTTCCATCGGGTAGACGTTTTGTAGGACATTCTGTGTTAGAATTGCTCATGTAAAGTCGAGAAAGAATTTTAGCAGGAGAAAAACTGTGTTTGAAGACCCTAGTATCCAAACCATGTATGCGCTTAATGTAGCGCTTATATTGCAGCTCCTTGGAGTAACTATTGCAGCTACTGTGGATCCCTATATTTCAGAGATCAACAGGCGGAGGATGTACTTTATTGTTGCTTTGGTGGTATTTCTTCTTTTGGAACCCCAGATCAGTTACAACTTTGGAGACTATCTTTACAAAGGAGCACCGATCTTTTGGAACACATTTCTGTCGGCGATCAGCTATATCTTCAGGACCATGGTCCTTTGGCTTTTTATCAGGCTGGCAGGTAACGAAAGACATCTTCCTTTTATAAATGGTATCTTGATCTTCAATGCGGTTGTATGTATGTCAGCATTATTTGTACCGTGGGTATTCTGGTTTGACGGTAGACTGGCATGGCACAGAGGCCCACTGGGAATGGTTCCCTTTATTGTAAGTCTGATATTGGACTTATGGCTTCTTGTTGGTACAGCCATGAAGTACAAGGGGATACGCCGTAGAGAGGGAATAGTTCCCATACTGATCTCAATCTCGGTGATCATATCAGTCCTTTTTGATCTTCAGCTTGGTTTTGGACCTTCGGTGTCCTTCCTTACCGTCAGTATGACGGAGAGCTGCGTGTTCTTTTATATCTGGCTGCATCTGCAATTTGTACGTGAGCATGACGATGCTCTTAAGGCAGAGCAAAGGATCAGGATCATGATGTCCCAGATCCAGCCCCATTTCCTTTTCAATACACTTACCACCATACAGGCGCTTATCGATATCGATCCGGAAAAGGCCTCGGAGGTTGTTGAAAAGTTTGCTTTGTACCTGAGACAGAATATCGATTCTCTCGAGCATGGTACTCTGATCTCCGTCAAGAGCGAGATCGAGCACACCAGGACCTATTCAGATATTGAAAAGATCCGGTTTCCTTCCATCAGGATCGATTACGAGATCGAGGATGATGAATTCATGCTTCCGGCTCTTACCATCCAGCCTATGGTGGAAAATGCTATCCGCCACGGCGTTCGCGGCAAAAAGCACGGATGGGTTTCAATCAGTACATACAGGGACGGTGATGATCATGTGATCAGCATCCGTGACAACGGTACAGGTTTCGATGTAGAAGAGATGATAGAAGAGACCAAAAAGGGCGGTCATATCGGCGTCAAGAATGTCCGAGATCGGATTACCGATATGGTAGACGGAACCTTCTTTATTGAGAGTGAGAAAGGCGAGGGAACTTCGGTTACTATCAGGATCCCGGCGACTAATGAGTGAGTGCACTAAGGTGATCAAACTATGAATGTTATATGTGTAGATGACGAGGAACTGGTCCTTATGAGGACGGTTTCCCTAGTCAAAAAAACAGGAAAATTTGATAACGTCGAGTCCTTTACGGATGCTCTTGAGGCACTTGAAAGTCTGGATGATTATGACGCAGATCTGGCACTTTTGGATATTGATATGCCGGGTATGAGAGGTTTGGATCTTGCTTCCAATATGAAAAAGAAGCGTCCGGGTATCAAGGTCATATTCCTTACGGGGTATTCGGAGTACGCGGTGGATGCATATGCTATGCACGCTACCGGTTATCTTCTGAAGCCTATAAGCTATGACAGGCTTCTTGCGGAGATCGAATTTGCTTTGGGCGAAGGAGGAACTGAAGTCCAACTTCGGACAAGTAAATCTTCCGGTGGACCTTTGCGAGTCCGAGTTGAGACTTTCGGCTTTTTTAACATCCTGGTAGATGGAAAACCGCTGGTATTCAAGCGTTCCAAGGCCAAGGAGCTCATTGCCTGTCTGGTAGACCGGCAGGGACAGTTCATTTCTCGTAAGGATCTTTTCTACATCCTGTGGGAGGATGATGACTATGACAGGGCCAAGCAGAAATACTTTGATACCATTATCCGAAGCCTTAAGGACACCCTTGAGGAGTACGGAGTTTCAGATATTTTTGAGATGGAAAAGGGACTTATGCGTATAGTCCCGGAAAAGATAGATTGTGATCTGTATCGATTCCTGGCCAAGGATGAGGATACGATAGAGAGCTTCAGGGGTGAGTATATGAATACTTATTCCTGGGCAAGCGAGACAGAGGGCTATCTGACAATGAGATAAGCCATTGGCCCAAAAGAACACAGACATAGGAGGAACACCATGAACATCAACATTTACGAACTTGAGAAAAACGACACAGTAGTTGTAAGCCATCTCGGACCTGAGGACATGCTCCTCAGACTGGACAGGCAGGATCACGGTGCTCTTTTTGCTGTAGACGAGGATAAGCCGGTGGCGTGCGGACTTCTCATTTATTCCACCAAGGATGACGGCAAACTTGACCTTGAGTGGTTGTATGTTCCC
>JAEELH010000114.1 GCA_016288825.1 Lachnospiraceae bacterium
ATGATCGAGCATCTAAATCCAACGGAACTTGATCCCGAGGACAAGGTGCTTTATTGGGATGTTAAAATAGATAATGCGAATTCTGAAACTGCCGTTAATTCTACATACGGCCAGTTTATCCTTGATGTGACTAACGAAAACAAGAATGATATTGAAGATTTCAGATACAAGGTTACTGCCGATGAAAATGGTGTGAAGCTGGAACAGATCATCGGTAATGACTCCATATCCCATAAAAACATTGCCTGGAGCGATTTTGTAAACACAGCCACCGGCGAACCCTTTAAGTTCACTGACTGGGGCGAAGAAAACAGCGAAAATCCCCAGAGCCAGACCTTTGATAACAGCGCCACATATGTATATAAGGATACCGAGGGAGACTCCAAGATGCGCACTCCCCTTGTTTTTTCCTTTACCGTCGCTGACGAAGCAAGTAAGGAAGCCATAATCAATGGTTTAAATCTGGAAGTAGAATATAATGGTGTCTCATCTCCCGTAACTATGGCCGCTGTCGAGCCCTACTCATACTATGCAAGATTAACTGATGGCGCAAGCGCATGGACCACACAAAAACTCAGCAATTTCCACTTCCAAAGAGATGATCTCGGAAGAAACTTTGATGATGCAGTTAGTCCCATGACCGGTACAATTGTCAGGACCTCCCACAGCGGAACTCCTACCGATAGCTCGGCCACTACAGTAGATACTTATACGCATGCAGATGTTATGCGAGAGGCTTATGTTGAAAAAACAGTAAGAACATACAAAATGGAGGCCACAACCGATGAAAATGGCCTTAATCAGGGCGAAACACATGACGAACTAACTTGGACTCCAACATACAAAGCTGTTTTAGACAGTACAGATACCTCCAAGGTCACTTTGGGCAGCCAGACAAGCATTGATGATGAAACCTATCCCTACAGTGCAAGTGATCGTTGGAGTGACGATACCCTGACCTTTACAGTAACCACATATACTCGTAAAGGAAACGGAGAGGTTCAGCTTTATACCCAGAACGACAATGATACAAATTTCACTGCCAGGGACAACTCCGTAAATGATCTTTTTGAAAAGCATGCACGAGCTACAGATCCCTCCCAGCAGACAGGGAATTTGGGAGAAGACTATTGCCGTTACACTTCCACAAGTCTTTCAGGAAGTGGCGCAAAATACATCGACATTGGCGATACCATGCTTCAGGAAAAAAGATATGATCAAAAGTACTATACATACTCATATAATGCCACCGGAGGCAAAAGCAACCTCATGGCCGGCACCAGCGGCAGTTTTCTAGACACAACAAGCGGAATCTATTCTTATGAATTACAAGGCACTATTGCCGGAGAAAATAAAGAAGACTATATCTATCTGACCAATTCTGACGGCAGCCTAAGCCGATATGACACTAACCTTTTATGCGGCAGAACTATTGAACTTCGCACTACCGCAAATTCAAGTGCATACGGTGCCAACGTTTCAATAATGAATATATGGTATGATGACCGGCTGGATCATCCGGATCGATCAGGAAATAACGACAGCACCAACATTAAGATAACCATGCCCGATGAGGCCACCGTTAGATTTTCAAAGCAAAGAGCATCAAAAGGCAGCAGCTTGGAATCCCACTTCAAGATCGAAGTTCCGCCTCCGCCGGAAAAGTTGCTCCACATCCAGTCAGGCTCACAGCCCTGGCAGAGCATCGATCTCATATGGCGAGGAATGTCTTTGTCCAGTATCGGACTTGGTGGCGCCAACGTAACTACATATGACAAAGCACAGCGTACCATGGCTATGGCAGATGCCGCAACTGACATCGTGTCCTCTGCACGTGCCAACTTTGGAGCATACCAGAACCGTCTGGAGCACGCTTACGACATCGATAACAATACATCGGAGAACACCTCCTATGCCGAGTCCCGAATCCGCGACACGGACATGGCCAAGGAGATGGTAAATTACTCCAAGCACAGCATCCTTGAGCAAGCAGGCCTGTCGGTGCTTTCCCAGGCGAATTCTGCGAATCAAGGTGTAATATCGTTACTTGGATAGTTATAATAAATCAACCATTCCCAGCACGGTGTAATACCCTTGGCGACACGCTCTCGCTCCTTGTTTTTTAGTCACGTTACATAAGGTGCCACTTCGTGCCACCTAAGTAACGACTAAAAACGAGGGTCGCTACGGGTATCACACACGCGCTGGGACTAACTTTGCTTAATTATAAAAACCTTCGCAACGTAGTACACCCCGAGATGGATAATATCCGTAGCGACCTTTGTTTTCCGTCGTCACTTACGCGTCGTATTTTGACGCGTTACGTGACGTGACGAGAAAAATACGAGCGAAAGCGTGTCGCCAAGGGTATTATCCATCTCGGGGTGTGTTTACTTTATCTATGCTTTTTATATTACGCCAAGTACTACTTCTTTGACGCCTCCATGAGCTTATCCTTGAGTTCCTTCTCGATCACTACAAGTTCAGCCTCAGCAGCGCGGCGCTTCTCCTTACCATCCTCCTGGATCTTAACGACCTCATCCAGCGTTGAGATAAGCTGTGCATTGGTGTGCTTGAGAGTCTCGATATCAACGATACCTCTCTCAGCTTCCTTAGCAGCCTCGATGGTTGCAACCTTGAGCTTGTCAGCATTTTTCTTAAGAAGCTCGTTGGTCATGTCATTGACCTCACGCTCAACCTTGGCTGCCTGGGTAGCATGCTCAACGCCGAGAGCGATGACCATCTGATTCTTCCAAAGAGGAATGGTATTAACGATGGTGGACTGGATCTTTTCAGCCATTACTGTGTCAGAGGACTGTACCATACGAATCTGAGGACCGCTCTGAAGAGCAACTGTACGTGTAAGCTCCAGATCGTAAAGTTTTTTCTCAAAACGATCGCACTTCTCAGCGAGATCTCTGGCAGCCTGAGCATCCTCCGCAAGTCCGCTGGCAGCAGCCTTGTTCTGAAGCTCAACCAGATCAGTAGCACGAACCTCCTCAAGGCGCTTCTTGCCGGCCAGGATATACATGGTCAGCTCCTTGAAGTATGCAAGGTTCAGATCA
>JAEELH010000007.1 GCA_016288825.1 Lachnospiraceae bacterium
GATCGTCTGAAAGCCCAAACGCGCGGCCGCCAGTGCAGCTTCGCAACCTGCGTGTCCCGCTCCTACTATTATAATGTCATATGTTTCTTCTACGTAATTCATTTGTTTGTTAAATCTTCATCCTACGTTTTGCCGAGAGAAATGGGTCTTCTTCGACTGAGATAAAAGTGCTTTGCAAAACCATCGATAATGATAAAACCTGAGTACAAAAAAGTCAATTATCATGAACGATAAAAATGGACCTCAGCCGTTGCACTGCAGATCTGCGGTGTATCATCTTGTGTATCATGGGTTATCAAAAAGTCAGTAAAGTCATTTGCCTTAAGCCACTCCTCAAAGATCGCGCGGTATTTATCCTTAAGGCAATACATTGTCTTAAGGACAACATCATCACCGTACTGTCCTTCTTCCCAGTCATAAAGCTCGGAGGCAACCCCAAGCATTTTATCCAAAAGTGCGGAGGCTATCCCCAGTTGTCTGTACTCCTGAGCTGTCCATATGCTAAGAAGATTTATATCTCCGCTGCCTTCAAGTTCGGAAATAAGCGCTCCGACGGGTTCACCATCCAGCCAAGTGGCGATGCATATATATTCCGAATTTATATCATCCTGTTCCTCAAGTTCCTTATATACCATAGGAAGGATAAGCTCGCGGTACTCTTCAAGTTCTTCTTTTGTAATCTCCCTGTATTCAAGCGCCATTACTTATCACCTCCATCGCTTTGAATCGCACTTATCTTTGCAACCAGCCAGGTATGAAGCTTTGATCCTTCGGGTAAAAGCTCCGTAAGGTCCTCCGCTCCCGCATTTTCAAGACCCCATTTTTTCTCATAGGCCGGAATGATGCATACATTTCCGATAAGGTTAATAAAGTTTTCGGTAAGCTCTTTTGCACTTCCCTCTTTATCCTTTACATATGCTTTCAGGATCTGTTCTGCCAAAGTTTCGTTGGTTGTCAATCTTTCCTGAGTGTAATCATCGAGCTTTTGCTTTACTTCGTTTGTATCTGTTATCTCGTTGAGATTCAGATCCGAGAAGCCGCCAAAGACCTTCTCAAGGATAACTCCCTGATACGTGGCGGAAGCACTTTTCGTGTTGACCAGATCTCCGGTTATCCTTTCGCCCGATCCTGCCGCCTTTTCCATCTTCGGAAGCTCCAAAAATGCGTAGTTTAAATCCTTTTCGGAATAATTGTCCTTTTCCAAAAGATAACGATTGGCACTTGCAAAATTCTCTGCCAAAGCATAAAACCGCCGAAGCTTTGCCTTCTCTGCCTTTTCTTTATCTGTAAGATCTTTGGTTTTTTTCTTTTTAAGTTCGGATAATCTTTGATACTCTTTTATGGCATTAGCCGGTGTCTTTCCCATCATAAGATAACCTTCGTATATTCCCGGAGGTATCTTGGTTGTTGTTCGCTTTCCGTCTTTATCTATTAAATTTACGGTATAAGCTTTTTTGTCAAAATGATACCTGAGCTTGCCGGCGTCTCCCTTGACCTCTTTTTCGATTAACGCCTGATAAGCCTGATCTGCAGCATAAAGTACGCCCTCGTAAAGACTGAGAAGTTCCATAACAGGCTTATTGAGCCGCGCATCGCTTCCGAGAACATCGGCATAGTATCTGTTCACTACCTTCATGACATCGCGGATCCGTTTGTAAATGGCGCGTATCTGGTCCGGAGTAGAATTTTTTGACAGCCTTGATAACCCGCCATCTCCTGTCATCAGGATAGAAATATGAAAATCCTCGTCTGCAGGTGTTCTTATCCCCTTAGGCAGGATTTTTTCTACCTCAGCCCACAGCGTATTTGCTGCTTTATCAATAGACATCGCGAAATCATCGGATTTGAGTTTATTATGTTCTTCATAACTGGCCGTTAATTCACCGCTTTTTGCATTTCTTAAGGTTTCACCCACAGCACCGGGAGAATATCCTTTTTTTATGGTAGGAGCAGTGCCTGCTGTCTTGTAATATCTGTCAAGGTCCTCTTTGGTAAACAACTTCTGACCAAAGTTCTGATAGGTCAGATCCAGCTTGTTCATGCGGGATGAAATAGCGTTTGCTCCCATATAATATCCGGCTTTTGATCCGGCCATGGCAGTCTCCGCTAAAATACTGGTTTTTCCTTCAAACTCAAACTCCCTTTCCTTAAACTCCTTGGCCACAGGAAGATCGATGAGCTTGGACATTTCTACCATAAATGTGGAACAATTTCTCTTGTATATCCCATATCCCTTATCCGCATATTTTTCAACGGCCCGAAGGATCTTGTTGATATCACCGGGCTTTACCTGGTAACGGCGTGCTACATCATAAATATTATCGTAATCGGAACGGATCTGGCCTGCGATCATGGCTCCTCCCGTCATAGCTGCACCGGTGGCTGTTCCAATGCCGCCTCCCTGGTAGAATCCTATCATAAGCCGATACCGCTCTTTTCTTTTTGTCATCTTATTGTAGCGGCTGTAAGAAAGGCCGATAAATGCGTGGCCGGAATTGTTACCGCTCACGGCAACAGAGCTGCCTCTTTTTGCCTGAGATGTCATGATTGTAACTTCCGGCGGATCTTCCGGATCCCCGGCGGAGAGCTTTTCAAAGATCAGCGGTCCGCGGCGTACATCGGAGTAAACCTCCGTATCTTCGCCGTATTCGTCCTTTTCTACGACCTCATCTTCAAATACCTCGTCCTTTCTGCCGGGAACCATATCATGGTTGCGCTTTTTCTGGGCATTAGCTCTGGCATCTCCCTCATAAAAAAGCTTCTTGGCTCCATAGTAGGTGTTGAGCCCCATCGATGCCAACAGGCCCAAGGTAGCCCCAAACATATATCGATAGCCCACCATCATGCGGTTTTTCACCTTTGACCAGAATCCCATCCTGTTAGCGGGACGCTGCACGGGGACAAATGCCTTGCCTTCAACTACATTCATGGTCTCTTGTATATCATGCTGCTCCTGAGTCGGATCCTCATACAGATCGGCCGCGACCCTTCTTTTCAGCTTTACGGCCTTGTCCAAAATGATCTTAGAGCGCAGCTGCTCCGTTTCTGTCAGCTTGTTTTTATAATCTCCAACAGCGTCTTCATTAAGGCCTTTATATTCTGTTTTTAATAATTCATCCGCGAACTTTCCCAGATCATCAACATATGCCTTATCCTTGGCATTCATGTTTTCTCTTCTTTCCCGGGACCGATTCCGGTAGTATTCTCCGGCATTCGTACCTTCTTTTTCAAACTGGGACCCGCTGTTATCGATACCGAAAACAATGGTCGTTTGCAGACTGTTTAATCCCTTTAAAAGTGTAAACGTCGGATCGGATGATAGGACAAGACGTGCATACGCCCTCCGTAACTTTTCATCCATAGGATCGTCATTTTCATTTTTCAGGAATTTTTTGGGTACGGGATTATTGAGAATGTCATTGTACTTTTTTGCAAGGACGTCCATCACAAGATACCGCTCCGTAATAACGGCATCCACCATGTTTTTGTCTAAATGCTTAGTGAGCCATTCGGTCATAACCTCCCCGGAGAACATGTCATATCTGTATGGATGAGCCTCGCTCATTACAGTCATGGCGGAAAAAAGATCGCAAACCTTTCGGATGGGCGGATTTTCTCCGAGAAAAACTTCTGTCCTTATTTTTGAGTCCATGCATTCTTCCGCCATCATGGTCACGTTTCCGAATGCCTCTTTCCATGAGGCTTCTTCCGGCTTATTATTTAGAAGTCGGCTTGCAACTTTTGTTATATAATCACTCTCAAGCCGGCTTCTTTCCCTAAGCTTTTTAATGGCTGATAGCCGCCTCTTCCCCTCAGCAGATTTGGGTGAATGGGATCCTATATATTTGTCACATGCTCCAAACAGATCCCTGTATGCACTGCGTATCTCTGTGAGCTTTTGCTCCCGGGCAGTCCGATCCGTCTCGATCGGGCCGTCAAAAAGATTGACGACACGAATAAAGCTATCCTTTATAGCTTTCATTTCAGCGCCGTCTTTATCGCCGTTTTTATGGTTTAATGATAAAAGATCAATCCTTCTTAGATCGAGTTGTACTGTTGCCTCATCATTTTTGAAAAGATATTTCCCCTCCAGAATATCTATGGGGATCCTCACTTCTCCGGGAATGCCTCCGGCTCCCTGCTCATCCATGACAGACTTAAACCGGGCTTTCTCATCCATCAGGTTCTGTCTGAGCTCTACTACTTTCTGCTTTCGTTTTTTTCCTTCCGAAAAGGCCGGGTGCTTTGTCTCCACATAAACTCCCATCAGAGCAATGGCTTCCTCGTACTTTCTATACACTTCTTCCGGGCCCTTTTCCATTGGCTTATGAAGAATGTCATCCAAAAGTTTCAGCGCATCTTTTATATGCTCCATCAGCGGGCTGTCCTGATCGCTTCTTTTGCTTTCGTATAGAAGAATGGAATTATTCCTGGCAAGACGTGTAAGATCCATGGCTTTCAGCCTTTGACGCGTCCGGTCATCCATGCTTTCTATAAGTCCCATGTCCTGCATCCGCTTCATGATCCTGTCGTTTTCGCTTTCAAGATCCTGAACGTTATATCCCTGCTCACCAATGCGGCGCTGGGTCATCTGCTGGTCATGTATTAAAAACGACTCCGCCTGAAGCGATGTCGTCATATATATGACATCATTTTGGAGTTTATTCTTTTTCTCAAAAAATTCATCTCTGGGCATACTATCAATGTCCTCCCCTCTAAGACCGGATCATTTGATTTTGATATTATTATAACTGCTCTGTCGGATTTTATAAACCGGAAAATACAAAGGAGGTCCGTGGTCGCACGGAATGCTTTTTTACAAGCAAAACGACTTATTTGCACATATGTTCAAGTGAAAATTGTATGAGATTAAAAACTTGTATTTATATTCACACTTCGATAAAATCAGAATAGTAGTAGCCCCTCTGGGGTTTGTTTTTATCTTTTAAGGAGGTACATCATGGCATACGTAATTAGTGATTCTTGTGTTAGCTGTGGTACATGTGAGCCCGAGTGCCCCGTAGGCGCTATTTCTCAGGGAGATTCTCAGTACAACATCGACTCCAGTGCTTGTGTTGATTGTGGCACATGCGCAGGTGTTTGCCCTACAGGCGCAATCAGCCAGGGTTGATCAGACATGTCTGACACACAGGTAACGCCGCAGGTTAATCGTGATACCATGATCGGCGAGCTTTTGCAGATCGACAGACGCATTGCTGAGATCCTTTTTGGGATCGGGATGCACTGTGTTGATTGTCCTGCTTCTCAGATGGAGACTATCGCTGAGGCC
Source organism: Lachnospiraceae bacterium (assembly GCA_016288825.1). Classification (GTDB taxonomy): domain Bacteria; phylum Bacillota; class Clostridia; order Lachnospirales; family Lachnospiraceae; genus Weimeria. The sequence goes on from JAEELH010000007.1 coordinate 5,291, forward strand.
GCTATGGTCCACGGAGTTAATGCTGATGAGCTCGTAGATGAGATCAATGATTTCCTGTTAATGGAAGCGTAAAAAATCCGCAGATCCTTTCGGGTCTGCGGTTTTTTTGTTGTCATAATGAAGTTTCCTACAGATTGTTGAGTTTTGTAAGCGCTTGTGCCGTAAGTACCGGTCTGCAATGCTCGGTGATAAACCGCTCCGTACCGCCGTACACTGTACGCTGGCTGCCGTACTCGGAAATAACATTGAGTACACGATTGAATTCTTCGGGATCGCAACCCTCGCTGGAAAGGATCAGCGTATACTCGCCTGAATCCACCTCATAAAGACTGCTGGGACCTCTGAAGAATCCGCCAAGTACATGGGCAAGATCAATAACGGTGTCGAGATCATCAAAATCAAATATCCTGGTAATGGTCTCTGCCGGTGCAGCCGGAGCTGCCTCAACTGTTTCTGTGGTATCAGCACTGTCGGATCCCACCTCTTTATCAAAGAGTTCCAGGATCTCCCTCGCGGAGGAGAATCCGTCAGGCATCACTGCCTCGCTGTCATCGTAGTAGTCCTCGTCGTAAACGTCGTCGGACTCGGAAAAATCGGAGAATCTCGCATCCAGTTCATCAGGATAAGGTACCTTGGTAACAATGAGGACGATCTTGTCCTGTGAGATAGGTACCGCCTCGATCATAAGCGGGATGTCCTCGGCTTCAAAACCGAACTTGTAAGAGGCAAACCGCATCATCTCCCGGAAAAGAGCCTTGGCCTTATCTGTGCCGTAGGCAAGCTCACGAAGGTTGATATTGCGGCTTTCCAGGTCTTCTTTTGTCAAAGTACACCTGATCTGATTTTCATTGAGCTTTTCTATCTTCACGGGATCACCTCCTTTCAAGTCCGACCTCGGACTCGCTTAAAATCGCTTTTTTCTTTCCTTTATTATATTATGAATTCAATGGTTCGTAAAGACATTTTATTGTATCTTCATTGTTTATGGAAAAATGTTGTGATATAATAAACTCCGTATATTTTGGAGCAGGAATGCTCCTGAGGAGGATAATATGGACAATCAACCACAGCCTGAACGTATCCCGGGGGAGGCACGTTCACGCAGGACCCGTAAAAAGCCCCGTCCAAGGAGGCGCCCTGATCAAAAGCTGCTTTTGATCCTCATGGCCATCCTGTTTTTACTTGCAATTTGTGGAGTTGCATTTTACGTTATAAAGTTTGCACCTACATCTGAGCATATAGAACCGTCCAAGTACTTTGAGATCAGCGGTGATGAAGCCGCAGTTATGGTGGACGGTGAGCTTTACACCGGTGCAGACGGCTCCGCACCCGGTATGATCACAGGCGGTGAGAGCTATATCAGGTTGGATGTAGTCAAGGACTACATGGATGACGGATATGTATACGACGATATGGAGTGCATCCTGCGCTATGCTACAGATCAGGATGTTATCACAGCTTCTTTGAATTCTCCTTCATATTCTATAGGCCGCGAGACTGTCGAGCTTGAGGCGCCCATAGTTATAGAGGAGTCGGATGTTTATCTCAGTTGTGGCTTTTTGACTCAGTTCACGCCCGTTGTTTGCGAGAGTTACGAGGATCCGGGCAGGATCGTTGTTACAAGTGACGATCACGATCCGGATTACGCCTGCATTACCAGAGATACAGCTGTTCGCAGGCTTGGCGGCCCCAAAAGCCCCATTATCCGTGATGCAAAAAAAGACGATACTGTTGAGATCCTTGAAAGATACGGCAAGTGGACCAAGGTCGCTACTTATGACGGTTATTCGGGATGCGTCCGTTCGGACCGCCTTGATACCAAGGTTGCCGTTGATCGCGTAACTTCAGGCCTTGAGCCCAGAGAGTATCAGCACATCCTGATGGACCGGCAGGTTTGTCTGCTTTGGCATCAGGTGACCAATACGACAGCTAATTCTTCTATTGGAAGTGTTTTATCAAAAGTTGCCGGAGTCAATGTCATATCACCCACTTGGTTTGCCATTTCCAACGAGGAGGGCGGCCTTTCGGATATTGCCAGCCTTGACTATGTCAATACCTGCCATGCCAGAGGCATTCAGGTTTGGGGTTTGATCTCGGACTTCGAGCACGACATCGATGTTGGACCGGTCCTTAATGTTACATCTGCCAGGGACAATCTTGTCAACAATGTTATCGCCAAGGCCATCGCTTACAACCTTGACGGTATCAATATCGACTTTGAAAAAGTACCTGCAACAGCAGCTGACGGA